>NZ_JBFUMO010000001.1:0-58755 GCF_054049355.1 Roseateles sp. P5_E11
GGCGTGAACAGGGCGCCCAGCGCGGCTTCGTCGAGCACAGGTTGGGGTGTCAGCGTCAGATCGCGCACGGTGGTCGTGGCGCCAGGGTTGGCGGCGCGCAGGCCGGCGGTCAGTTCGCTGGCCAGGCGGGTGGAGACCGAGCCTTGGTCATCGGTGGCACGACGGGCGCTGGCGTTGATTTGCAGGATGTTCATTCGGGAGCTCCTGAAGGGGCGGTTGCGATGGAATGAACTCTAGGATTAGCCAATCGACTCCAGAAGACGACGATTTGCATAAGATTGTTCTACCAGTGGATCAATGGGGCCAAAAGATGGAATCAGACGCCGACGACCTGCTGCTGTTTGCCCGCGTCATGGAGGCTGGCAGCTTCAGCCGCGCCGCCGAGCGGGTGCACTGGCCCAAGAGCACGGTGTCGCGGCGCATCGGCGCGCTGGAGACCCGGCTGGGCGAGAAGCTGCTGCAGCGCACGACGCGCAAGTTGACACTGACCGACTTCGGCGCCGGCGTGCTGGAGCACGCGCGAGCAGTCGCTTCAGAGGTGGATGGCGCGCTGGCGCTGGCCCTGCACCGCCAGCAAAAACCCAGCGGCCGGTTGCGCGTCAGCATGCCGGCGGACTTCGCCCAGGAGGTGGCGGCCGGCATGCTGGCCGAATTCGCGCTGGCCTACCCGGAGGTGCAGCTGGAGCTGGACCTGACGCCGCGGCGCGTGGACCTGATCGGCGAGGGCTTCGACCTTGCCATCCGCATGGGATCGATGGACGAGGACAGCCAGCTCGCTGCGCGCAAGCTGGCGACGACGCATTGGGGCCTGTACGCGTCACCGGGCTACCTGGAGCGGGTCGGCGAGCCGTTGTTGCCGCAGGCCTTGGACACCATGCATGGGCTGATGCTGCTGACCCGCCACGGCGAGCCCGTGCCCTGGCGGCTGCAGCGCGAGGGGGCCGAGCCCCACCTCGCCCGGCCGGCGCAGCGCACGTTGGCCAATGCGCCCAGCCTGCTGGCTCAGCTGGCGCAAAGCGGCGTTGGCATCGCCGGCATTGACCGCCTCATCGTCAGGGATGCGCTGGCGCTGGGCCGGCTGCAGCGCCTGCTGCCGGACTGGCACCTGCCGGGCTCGAGCTGCTGGGCGGTGTTCCCGGAGCGCCGGCTGATGCCGTTGCGCACCCGGGTGTTTCTGGAGGCGATGTCAGCCCTGCTGGACAACTGCCCGGCGCCGGGCCCTTGAGCCCGCCAGCGCCACGACGACGAGGCCAACGGCCAGCAGCGCGGCCATGTCGGGCTCAGGCACGGCCACCGCGAACACGGCTGCAGCGAGCTGCTGGTGCGCCAGGGTCGTGGGGTGGATGCCGTCCCAGAACAGCGCGGTGCTGAGATCGCAGCTGCTGGTGGTTGCTGCGCAGGCATTGGTCCAGTTGCTGAAGCCCAGCTGCGAGGCATTGTCCACGGCGCTCGTCATGAAGCCGTACATGTCGAAGACCTGTGCGCCGCTGCCAGCCAGCGCGCCGGTGAGGGCGGTGTCCATGGCGAAGCTCAGCGCCGAGGCCTGGCCGCTGGCGCCCATCGCGTTGGCCAGCGGCGTGAGGCCGAAGTTGGGCGTGTTCAGCACCAGCACATGCTGGGCGCCGGCGAGCTTGAGGCTGCCAACGATGCCGGCCATGTCGGCGGCGTAGCTGGCCACTGTCGCGGCAGCCGTGGCGTCAGCGTCGGCACCCATGGCGATCGCTTCCAATGCGACACGGATGTTATTGCCGCCGCCGGCCACCACGTAAAGAGCGTTCGGATCGGCGAGGTTGCCGGTGGCGCCCAGATACATGCCAAGCTGGGTTTGCATGCTGTACGGGAAGCCCGGCAACTGCGGAATCTCGCCACCGTTCAGACTGGTCTGTGCACCACCGAAGGCGAAGTTATTGCCGCCGGCCAGTGAGGGCGATAGCGCCACGCCGAGCGATTGCGCGAAGTACTGCGTCCAGACCCAGCCATTGGAATACGTGCCCGCCGTCGACGGGATCTTGCTGTAGTAGCCGTCGCCCGGAATGTTGACGGGCGGCAGCCCACCGGGGCCCTGAGACAGCAGCAAAGCGTTGTTGCCGCTGTCGGACAGGCTGTCGCCGAAAACGACGAGTCCGGAATACGGGCCGGTGGCCGAGGCTGCGAAGGCGGCAGCACAAAGACCAATGCCCGCGAGCATGCGGGCGAGCAGACGGATGGACATGGAAACTCCCTGATTTGTGGCCGCAGGACTTCTAACGGCTCGACAACAGCATCTCCGCCCGTTGGCTCAGCGTCAACCCGGGGACGCCCGAGACTGAAATCAGTCGGTGTCGCTCTTGAAGGCGACTTCGACAGCGGCCTCGCGGGCCTTGCGGATGGGAGCGAAGCGCCATTGCTTGACGGCCTCGACGGCCGCCGTGCCCAACCGCGAATGGCTGGCCTTGATGACCGAGGCCTGCTGGACCGCGCCGTCGGGCCCGACCGTGAACTGCACCTGGGCAAAACCGTTGCGGAAGGTGCTCTGCTGCTGCATCTGGCGCGGGATGGCCGGTTCGACCTTGGCCAGCAGTTTCAGCGGCTCCTCGGCCTCTTCCTCGGCCGGCTTGGGCGGCGGCTCCGCGGCCCGTGCCGCGGCGGCCATCGGGGCAGCGGGGGCGGGCGTCGGCGCCGCAGAGGCGAGCAGCACGGGCGTGCGCTCAACTTCAGGTTCAGGCTCGGGCGCCGCCTGCGGCGCGGTAGCAACGGTGGTCGGGGGCGCAACAGCTGTGGCAGCGGTCGGTGCGGGTGCCGTGCCGGGCGTTGGGGCAGGCGCGGGCCGGGGCGCGGCCGCCACGGGAGCCGGAGCCGGCTTGCGCGGCGCGGCGGCTGGCGCCGGCGCTGGTGCGGGCGCCTGACGGTTGGCGCCCTTGTCGGCGTTGAGCTTGATCCAGTGGAAGACGGCGTCGGCCGCCTTCTGCGCACGCTCGAGGCTCTCGGCCTTGGGTGCTTCTTGTTGGGCGCTGGCCGCTTGGGCCAGCATCAGCAGGGCGCCCGCGATGGCGGGCAGGGCAAGCGCCAGGGTACGGCGCGGTCCGAGTGTCATGACAGCTCCACAAAGACATTTCGGCCGGTGGCAAATGCCACCTCGGTCGAGGGGCGGACTCTAGTCAGACTGTGGGATGGCGTCAGCGGGGTTTGTCCCGCATGCGACGCAATTTGAAGCCGCTCCCGGCAAAGCGTCACGCTTGGCCGATGGTTCAAGACCCCAGCAAGGCGCGGCAACGCTTCTCGTGCTGCTGGATCTCGGCCAGCGTGACTTCGATGTCGTGGCGCTGCTGTTCGAGCTGCTGGCGGTGCTGCGCCAGGATGGT
This sequence comes from Roseateles sp. P5_E11, assembly GCF_054049355.1. Taxonomy (NCBI): domain Bacteria; kingdom Pseudomonadati; phylum Pseudomonadota; class Betaproteobacteria; order Burkholderiales; family Sphaerotilaceae; genus Roseateles; species Roseateles sp. P5_E11. Next base: position 3,342 of record NZ_JBFUMO010000001.1, read on the forward strand.
GAGGAAGGCCCGCAACTGGGGCGCGGCGCTGGCCTGGCTGTCATACATGTCGACGAGCTGCTTGATCTCCTGCAGGGCCAGGCCCAGGCGTTTGCCGCGCAGCGTGAGCTTCAGCCGGGTGCGGTCGCGCGGCGTGTAGACGCGGTTGCGGCCCTTGCGGCCAGGCTCCAGCAGGCCCATGTCCTCGTAGAAGCGGATCGCACGCGGCGTGATGTCGAACTCGGCGGCGAGTTCAGTGATCGTGTAGGTCGTTTCGGTCGCGGCGGGGACAGGTCGGCGGGAGGGCATGGCTACACTCAATTGACGTAAACGTCAGTCTAGAGCGGTCATGGCCAATCCACGCGAATCCGAACTGCATTACCCCCTGGGCGATACCCTGCCCCAACCCGGCGAGGCGCTGGACCTGGCACCCGGCGTGCGCTGGGTGCGCATGGGCCTGCCCTTTGCGCTGGACCACATCAACCTGTGGCTGCTGCGTGACCGTCTCGATGGTCGCGAGGGCTGGACCATCGTCGACTGCGGCATCGCCAGCGACGACACACGCGCCAACTGGGAGCAGGTGTTTGCCGCGCACCTGGACGGTTTGCCCGTGCTGCGTGTCATTGCGACGCACTTCCACCCTGACCACCTCGGGCTCGGGCACTGGCTGACCGAGAAATGGAACTGCCGGTTGTGGATGAGCGCGACCGACTACAACCTCGCCCGCCTGGCCAGTGGCTCGACGGTGGGCATGGGCGGCGCTTCGGCAGCGGCCTTCTTTGGCAGCCATGGCCTGACCGACCCGGAGTCGCTGGAGAAGATCCGCGCCCGTGCCGACTACTACCCCAAGATGGTGCCGGTCGTGCCGGCCAGCTACCGGCGGCTGATGGATGGCAGCGAGATCGACATCGGCGGGCGCACCTGGCGCTGCATCGCCGGCTACGGCCACGCGCCCGAGCACATCAGCCTGTTCTGCGAAGAAGCCAAGCTGCTGATCAGTGGCGACATGGTGCTGCCGCGCATTTCGACGAATGTTTCCGTCGTCGACGTCGAGCCCGAGGCCGACCCGCTGACGCTCTATCTGGACTCACTCAAGCGCTACCTGGAACTGCCGGCCGACACGCTGGTGCTGCCCTCGCACGGCAAGCCCTTCACCGGCCTGCATGAGCGCATCGACCAGTTGCAGGAGCACCATGACGAGCGCCTCGCCGAGGTCATCGCCGCCTGCCGCGCCGAACCGACGCATGCGGCCGGCCTGCTGCCCGTGCTGTTCAAACGCAAGCTCGACCTGCACCAGACGACGTTCGCGATGGGCGAGGCGATCGCTCACCTGCACGCGTTGTGGCTCAAGGGCGAGCTGAAGCGCGAACTGGGCGCCGACGGCGTCTACCGCTTCTTGCCCGGCTGACGCCAGCGCCAAAGAGAAACGCCGCCGACGATCAAGATCGTGCGGCGGCGGTCCGGCTTAGCGCGGTACCTTCACTCCCTCCGGCTGGGCCGGCTGCGGGTACCTGTGTGACAGCGTCAGACGAAGTGTTGCGCTTTGTGAAGGCGGCAGGGTGACCGTGGCTCGGTAGTATTCACATGCAAGCCATTGCGGCGTCTTTCGGGCCGAGTGCCGGGCCGCCCCAAGCCGGCCCGCCTTGGCGATGTGCTTGCAGCTCAATGCTGCAAGCATCGCCGTCCCCCAGGGGGACCGGCCAGGTTGGCCGGCGTTCAGCCGGGCCAGACTGGACGAGGGGCCTACTGAACCACGATGGATTCCTCGCGCAGTGCATCGCGCGAGCGCTCGAAATCGGGCAGCACCGAGCGCACCGTGTCCCAGAACGCCGGGCTGTGGTTCATCTCGCGCAGATGGGCCAGTTCATGGGCGACGACGTAGTCGATGATGGCCGGCGCGAAATGGATGAGGCGCCAGTTCAGGCGTATGGAGCCGTCGGCGCTGGCGCTGCCCCAGCGCGTCTGCGCCGAGGACAGTCGCAGCGACTTCATGGCCACGCCGAGCTGGTCGGCGAACTGGCGGCAGCGCGGCAGGAAGTCCTCGCGCGCGCGGGCCTGCAGCCAGGACTGGGCCAGGTCGCGGATCTGCTCTGCCGAGGCGCCCAAGGGCAAGGGCAGGCGCAATTGGCGCGCGGCGGCATCCCACACCACCTCGCGCTCGGCAGGTGCCAGCACCAGCGTCAACGCTTCGCCGAGATAGGGCAGGCGGCCGCCGTCCAGCCACTCGATGCGCGACGCCTGGATGCGCTGCTGGCGTTCGCGCTGCTCGACGAGCTTGCGCAGGATCCAATCGCCCTTGTGATGCAGGGCGCGTTCGATCTCGTTGATGGGCACCCAGCGCGGTGCGCTGACGCGCAGGCCCTGCGGCCCGACGACGAAGCCGATCGAGCGCCGGCGCGCCCGCTTGAGTTCATAGCCGATGCGATGCTGGCCCAGCAGCAGCTCACGCCGCGCGCGCGGCGCGCCGGGCTCGGCTGGCGTGATCTCCGGCTCCACGTCGAACAGTGACAGCTGGCTGTCCTGCAGGAGTGGGGCCGGGCGCTTGGCGGGCATGGTGATCAGCGTTGGTTCGCCGCCGCGTCGCCGGCGACGCCGGCGGACGGAGGGTTGGCATAGGCCTCGGGGTCGAGGCGGCGCATCTCGGATTCGATCCAGTCCTTGACCTCGTTCATCAGCTCGGCTGGCGAGCGGCCTTCGGGTCGGATCTGCCGGCCGATGGAGATGTCCACCACGCCCGGACGCAGCAGGAAGCTCTTGCGTGGCCAGCAGCGCGCCGCCGTCGCGGCGATGGGCACGACGGGCAGGCCGGCCTCGATGGCCAGGCGGGTGCCGCCGGTCTTGTAGTCGCCGACCTGGCCGCGCGGGATGCGCGTGCCTTCGGGGAACATGATGACCCAGTTGCCCTGGCCACCGAGGCGTTTGCCCTGGCTGAGCACCTTGTTCCAGGCCTCCGTGCGGCGGCCACGGTCGATGTGGATCATGTCCATGCGCGCCATCGCCCAGCCGAAGAAGGGCACGTAGAGCAGTTCGCGCTTGAAGACATAGGCCAGCGGATGGCTGAGCAGGGCCGGGTAGGCAAAGGTCTCCCACGTGCTCTGGTGCTTGGACAGCAGCACGACGCCGGCGCGGCGGTCCGAAGCCGACGGCAGGTTCTCCATGCCCTGGATGCGCCAGCGGATGCCACAGATGAGGCGCGCGCTCCAGATGGCGACCTTGAGCCAGCCGGCACAAGCCCAGTAGACCGGGTCGCCGCGGCGGAAGATGGACAGGATGACGACACCGGTCGCCCAGGGGATGACGGTGACGACGAGAACCAGGACAAAGATCAGCGAGCGGATAGCGCTCAATAGCGTTGCCATCAGGACTTCCGAATCAATAGGTGCGCAACGGTGGCGCCAGAGTGCATGGCCAAGCGGATGCCGCAGAACCGGCTTTGCCGGGCTGCTGGCATCGCCCCCTTGAGGGGGCCGGCGAAGCCGGTAGGGGGTGGGCTCATCACTTCAGTTCAGGTCTCCGGCCTGGGTGTCGGGGGTCAGAACCTGGCCGCGCTGCACGGCAACGCGGCGGCGCTCCTCCTGGATGATGGCTTCGGCAAAGCTCATCAGGTCGTCGTGCACGCGGGCCGTGGGCACCTGCACGAGCAGGTTGGCGAGCTCGTTGGTGCCGAGGCTGCCGAAGGGGCCGGTCAGCACGAGGTGGGGCATGCAGCCGGCGTTCTGCGCCGTCAGCAGGTCGGTCAGCGACGCGCCGACCATGTGGATGGTGGCGAGCGCAACGTCGAAGCGCTCGCCGATCTGCTGGATGAGGCCGGGCAGGGGCTTGCGGCAGTCGCAGCCTTCTTCGGGCGTGTGCGGGCAGAAGAACGCCGCGTCCAGGCGCCCGCCCTTTTCGGCCAGCAACTGGTTCAGGCGGATGTGCACGGCATTCAGCGAGGCCATGTCCAGCAGGCCGCGGCCAATGCCGGCCTGGTTGGTCGCCAGCACCGTGTGCCAGCCGGCGTGATTCAGGCGCGCGACGGCCTCCAGCGCCCCCGGCAGCGGGTCGAGTTCCTCCGGCGCCTTGACGTGGTCGTCGCGGTAGCGGTTGATCGTGCCGTCCCGCCCGAGGATGACGAGCTTCATGCCGTGGGCGTGGTCGGCGCGCATGGAGGCTTTAGGCAAGGCGCGACAGGTCGGCGACCCGGTTCATGGCGGCGTGCAGGCGGCCCAGCAGGGCCAGCCGGTTGGCGCGGAGCAGCGGGTCCTCGGCGTTGACCATCACGTCGTCGAAGAAGGCGTCGACCGGGCCCTTGAGCGCGGCCAGGGCCTTCAACGAACCGGTGTAGTCATGCTGCTCGAACAGCAGGTCGGCAGTGGGTTGGACTTCGGCAATCGCGGCGGCCAGGGCCTGCTCGGCGGCTTCCTTCAGCAGCGCATCGTTGATGGCGTGGGGCAGTTCGCCTTCGACCTTCTTCAGGATGTTGCCGACGCGCTTGTTGGCAGCCGCGAGCGACGCCGCTTCGGCCAGGGCGGCAAAGGCACGCACGGCTTCGAGACGGCGCGGCACGTCACCCAGGCGAGCGGGGTTCAGCGCCAGCACGGCGTCGACTTCCTGGGCGCTGTAACCCTGGTCACGCAAGCTGACCGCGAGGCGGTCGGCAAAGAAGGAAAGCAGCGCCTCACGTGGGTTCTCGATGAGCTCGCCGAAGGCCGGCACGGCCGCGTCGATCAGCGCCGGCAGGTCCAGCGGCAGGTTCTTCTCGACGAGGATGCGGATGACGCCCAGCGCATGGCGGCGCAGTGCGAACGGGTCCTTGTCGCCGGTGGGCAGTTGGCCGATGCCGAACAGGCCCACCAGCGTCTCCAGCTTGTCGGCCAGCGCCACGACGGTGCCGGTATGGTTGCGTGGCAGCGCGTCGCCGGCGAAGCGCGGTTTGTAGTGGTCCTCGATGGCGATGGCGACGCCGTCGCGCAGGCCTTCGTGGCGGGCGTAGTAGCCGCCCATGATGCCCTGCAGCTCAGGGAATTCGCCGACCATGTCGGTCAGCAGGTCGCACTTGGCGAGCTGGCTGGCCTGCTGCACCTTGCTGTCCAGCACCTTGAACTCGTCGTCGGCGTCGACCGTGTAGGGCAGGGTCGCCATGCTCAGCTGGTTGACGATGGCATGCGCGATCGACCTGACGCGCTCGGCGCGCTCGCCCTGGCTGCCCAGCTTGCCGTGGTACACGACCTTGGCCAGGCCCGGCAGGCGGTCTTCGAGCTTCTTCTTGCGGTCCTGGTCGAAGAAGAACTTGGCGTCGGCCAGGCGCGGGCGCACGACGCGCTCGTTGCCCTGCACGACGGCGCCGGCGTCGGCGGGCGCGATGTTGCTGACGACCAGGAAGTGGCGGGTCAGCTTGCCGTGAGAGTCCAGCAGCGGGAAGTACTTCTGGTTGGCCTTCATCGTCAGGATGAGGCACTCCTGCGGCACGGCCAGGAACTCGGCCTCGAACGCACAGGTCAGCACATTGGGGCGCTCGACGAGGGCGGTGACTTCGTCGAGCAGGGCCGCGTCATCGATGGGCGTGAGGCTCAGCGCATCGGCCGCACCCTTGAGTTGGCGCGCGATCTCGGCGCGGCGCTCGGCAAAACCGGCGATGACGGCGCCCTGGTCACGCAGTTGCGTGGCATAGCTGTCGGCCGATTCAATGCTGACCGTGGGCTGGGCGGCTTCAAAGCGATGGCCGCAGGTCGTGCGGCCGGCAGTCAGGCCCAGGGCCTGGACGGGCACGATCTCGCTGCCGTGCAGCGCGACGAGGCCATGGGCCGGGCGCACGAACTTCACGTCGGTCCAGCCGTCTTCGAGCTGATAGCTCATGACCTTGGGGATGGGCAGCTTGGCGAGGGTTTCATCCAGCGCCTTCTGCAGGCCCTGCGCGAGCGTGGCGCCGGCTTGCATGCTGTCCCAGAACAACGCCTCGGCCTTGCCGTCGGGCAAGCGCTTGAGTTGCGGCACGACTTCGGGGCCGGCGCCGATGGAGGCCAGCTTCTTCAGCAGCGCGGGCGTGGCCTGGCCATCAGCGGTGAGGGCGACGGCGACCGGCATCAGCTTCTGCTGCACGGCCTTGTCGGCGGCCTTGGCGGCGACGTTGGCCACATGCACGCCGAGGCGGCGCGGCGACGCGAACGACGTGACGGCGGCGTCCGCAGCGGCGAGGCCCTGGGCCTTCAGGCTGTCGGCCAACACGCTGGCGAAGGACTCGCCGAGCTTCTTCAGCGCCTTGGGCGGCAGCTCTTCGACAAACAGTTCAACGAGCAGATTCATCAAGCGGCCGCCTTCTTGCTGTTCTTCAGTTCGATCTGCGCGACGACTTCATCCGCCCAGGCCTTGGGGGCCATCGGGAAGCCGAGGCGCGCGCGGCTGTCCAGATAGCTCTGCGCAACGGCGCGGGCCAGGTTGCGGATGCGGCCGATGTAGGCCGCGCGCTCGGTCACGCTGATGGCGCCGCGGGCATCCAGCAGATTGAAGCTGTGGGCGGCCTTCAGCAGCTGCTCGTAGGCGGGCAGGGCTAGCTTCTCGACCATCAGCTCCTGGCTCTTCCTTTCATGCGCGGCAAAGGCCGACAGCAGGAAGTCCACATCGCTGTGCTCGAAGTTGTAGGTCGACTGCTCCACCTCGTTCTGGTGGAACACGTCGCCATAAGTCAGGCCGTCGGTGTAGACCAGGTCATAGACCGATTCCTTGCCCTGCAAGTACATCGCCAGGCGCTCCAGGCCGTAGGTGATCTCGCCGGTGATGGGCTTGCAGTCGATGCCGCCGACCTGCTGGAAATAGGTGAACTGCGTGACCTCCATGCCGTTCAGCCACACCTCCCAACCCAGGCCCCAGCAGCCGAGCGTCGGGTTCTCCCAGTCGTCCTCGACGAAGCGTACGTCGTTCTTCTTCAGGTCGAAGCCCAGCGCCTCCAGCGAGCCGAGATAGAGCTCCAGGATGTTGGCCGGCGCGGGCTTCAGGACGACCTGGTACTGGTAGTAATGCTGCAGCCGATTCGGGTTGTCGCCGTAGCGGCCGTCCTTGGGGCGGCGGCTGGGCTGCACATACCCGGCCTTCCAGGGCTCGGGGCCGAGGGCGCGCAGGAAGGTGGCGGTGTGGCTGGTGCCGGCGCCAACTTCCATGTCGTAGGGCTGGAGCAGGGCGCAGCCTTGCTTGGACCAATAGTCCTGCAAGGTCAGGATGATTTGCTGGAAGGTCAGCATGAGGCGAGGGGGAGAGGGGGTGGCCGATTCTATGAGGCCGCCCTGCGCACGCCCGCCAGGGCCAACAGGGACAAAAGCCAGAGCGGCCAAAGCCCCAGCGCGGCCAGCCAGCGGGCATAGGGCGTGGAGCCGCTGCGGCCGTCGACTTCGACCTCCAGCACGCCGCGCTGCAGGGCGGGCAGCCGGGCGGTGATGTGGCCGTGATGATCAACAAGGGCAGTGGCGCCAGTGTTGGTCGAGCGCGCGACGGGGCGCTGGAACTCGAGGGCGCGCATCTGCGAGAACTGCAGATGCTGGTCCTGGATCATGACGGTGCCGAACCAGGCCAGGTTGCTGACGTTGACGAAGGCGGTCGCCGCGTCGGGCCCGACGGCGCTCTGCACGAAGTCCTCGCCGAACAGATCCTCGTAGCAGATCAGCGGCCGCAGCCTCTGGCCGGCGACGGCCCAGGGGCGCTGGTGGTCGCCGCGGGCCTGGTCGTCCAGCGGGATGTTCATGGCATGCACGAACCAGCCAAAGCCCGGCGGGATGAACTCGCCGAAAGGCAGCAGATGGCGCTTGCCGTAGTGGTAGTCGCTGCCCAGGGCGACGACGGAATTGACGAAGCCCTCGTCGGCATTGCCGAGGAAGGCGCCGAGCAGTGCGGGGCGTTCGGGGCGGGCCAGGCGCACGAGGGTGGCGCGGTCCAGTTCGGCCAGCGGCAGCGGCACGACGGACTCGGGTGTGATGACGACCTGGCCGCGCGCCGACTCGATGAGCCGGGCCAGCAACTCCAGATTGGCGGCGAAGCGGGCCGGGTCGAACTTCTGGTCCTGCGGGATGCTGGGCTGGACCAGGGAGAGGGCCAGGCGGCCCGTGGAGGTCGTGAAGTCCTGCGGCAGCAGCAGGCCGGCCAGCGGGATCAGGAGCGCAGGCGCGGCCCAGGCAACGGCACCGCGCCTTAGCCATACCAGGCCGGCGGCCGCCAGCGCTGCCAGCGCGGAGATGCCGTAGACCCCCACCCAGGGCGCCCAGCCCGCCAGCGGGCCGACGGTGTGGGCATAACCCGCCGCGATCCACGGGAAGCCGCTGAGCCAGGTCGCCCGTGCCAGCTCGGCCAGCAGCCAGGCCGGCACCAGCGCCATCAGCCGCCAGCGGCCCGGCGCGATCCAGCGCGCGGTCAGGCCCAGGGCCAGCGCGTAGAAGCCGCTGAGAAAGGCCGCCAGCAATGCCACCGCCAGCGCGGCCAGCAGCCAGGGGATGCCGCCGAACTGGTGCATGCTGATATGCAGCCACCACAGGCCCGAGGCCAGCCAGCCAAAGCCGAACAGCGCGCCGACGAGGGACGCAAACCGGGGTGTGGCCTGCTCGACGGTGGCGAACAGCAGCGCCAGCGCGATGGGCTGCAGATACCAGGCGCCGGTGGGCGCGAATGAGGCCGTGTGCAGCAGGCCTGCGGCCAGTGCGACAGCCGCAGCCCTCGCGCCCTTCACGCCTCGGTCTCGTCTTCGGGGGCGCGCGTGACCTTGAACCAGCGCACCGCGCCGCCGCGGGTCAGCATGACGGCGAAGTTCAGGCCGCCCACCTGCACGGTCTCGCCGCGGCGCGGCACGCGGCCGTGCTCATGGGCGATGAGGCCGCCGATGGTGTCGAAGTCGTTGTCCGGCAAGGCCAGGTTGAAGCTGCCGTTGACGGCCGCGATGGTCGCGTCGCCGGCGATGCGCTGGCTGCCGTCGGCCAGGGTGTAGATGCCGGATTCGCCATCCTTGTCGTCGAACTCGTCCTCGATCTCGCCGACGATTTCTTCGAGCACGTCTTCGATGGTGATGAGGCCGGCGGTGTTGCCGAACTCGTCGATGACGATGGCCAGGTGGTTGCGGTTGGAGCGGAAGTCGCGCAGCAGCTCGTTCAGGCCCTTGCTCTCGGGCACGAAGACCGTCGGGCGCAGCAGGGCGCGCAGGTTCAGCTCAGGCGCGCGCTGCATCTTGAGCAGGTCCTTGGCAAGCAGGATGCCCATGATGTTGTCGCGGCTGCCCTCGAAGACGGGGAAGCGCGAATGGCCGGTGTCGATGACGAGACCAAGCAGCTCGTCATAGGGCGCGTCGATGTCCAGCAGGTCCATGCGCGGTGCGGCCACCATGGCGTCGCCGGCCGACAGCTCGGCCATGCGCAGCACGCCTTCCAGCATCTGGCGCGACTCGGGCTCGATCAGCTCGCGCTGCTCGGCGTCGGCCAGGGTATCGATCAGTTCGCTCTTGGAGTCGGGGCCGGGGTGCAGGAACTCCAGCATGCGCTCCAGCAGGCCACGGGCCTCGGGCGGGTGTTTGGCGGCCCCGCGAACTGGGGGCCTGCCTGAATGCGGTTCGCTCAAGGGGAGCTGTCAGGGTATTGCGGAAGGGACAGAATAGCCGATTGATTTGACAAAACCTTGTGCTGGGCCTCCCAGCCCCCATATCTGCCGCCTTCGACRAAAACGGTTCCCATCATGTCCAAGCCCCAAGGCCTCATTCCCGCCACCATCCTGACCGGCTTCCTCGGTGCCGGCAAAACCACGCTGCTCAAGCGGGTGCTGACCGAGGCCCATGGCCAGAAGATCGCCGTCATCGAGAACGAGTTCGGCGAAGAGAACATCGACAACGACATCCTGGTGTCCGACACCAACGAGCAGATCATCCAGATGAACAACGGCTGCGTCTGCTGCACCATCCGCGAGGACCTGCGTACGACCCTGTCCGATCTGGCCGCCAAGCGCCGCAAGGGCGAGCTGGACTTCGAGCGCGTCGTCATCGAGACCACCGGCCTGGCCGACCCCGGCCCCGTCGCCCAGACCTTTTTCATGGACGACGAGATCGCCGAGAGCTATCTGCTGGACTCGGTGCTGACGCTGGTGGACGCCAAGCACGCCGAGGAGCAGCTCAACAGTCGCCAGGAAGCGCGCATGCAGGTGGGTTTTGCCGACCAGATCTTCATCAGCAAGGCCGATCTGGTCGAGCCGGCGGCCGTCGAGGCCTTGGTGCACCGCATCAAGCACATGAACCCGCGGGCACCCATCCAGACCGCCCATTTCGGCGAGGTGGCCCTGGCCAAGGTGTTCGACCTGCGCGGTTTCAATCTGAACGCCAAGCTGGAGATCGACCCGGATTTCCTCAAAGCGGACGCTCACGACCACGGCCATCATCACCATGATCACGATCATGAACATGGCGAGCATTGCGACCATCCCCACCACCATGCCCATGATGACGACGTGAAAAGCTTCGTCTTTCGTGCCGACAAGCCTTTCAACCCGGCCAAGCTGGAGGACTTTCTGGGCGCCATCGTGCAGGTCTACGGTCCCAAGATGCTCAGATACAAGGGTGTCCTACACATGAAAGGCACGGACAAGAAGGTCATCTTCCAGGGCGTGCATCAGATGATGGGCTCCGATCTCGGCCCGAAGTGGATGCCGGGAGAGAAAAAGCAGAGCAAGATGGTGTTCATTGGTATCGACCTGCCAAAAGAGGTACTGATGCAAGGCTTGGAAGGCTGCTTGGCGTGATGTTTTTTTGCCCCGGGAGCACCGTTTCCCGGGGGGTGAAGGCTGAAGATTCCCTGTGGCTACAATCCGCCGCGCTCAAAATTGGGCAGCCGGCTGAAAAGCAGTGGGATCAAGGTCTGACACCGCGCYGATGCAAGCCCTGAGCGAGGAGAAGACAGTGAGCAAGACCCCGGCCCCCAAAACCGCCCCCAAGGGCGCCAAGAAGACTGACCCCGGCGCCGACGTCGCGATGCTCGAGGCGCCCGCGCCAGCCAACCGGTTCGCCGACCGGTTCGCTCCGCCCAAGCCCCCCGTGCGTGGCGCTGGCCATGTCGACGAGACGCCGCGCGTGGCCGCCAAAGGCGACCCCAAGCTGGTCAACGCCTGGAAGACCAAATCGGGCGCCGAGCTGACGGACGCCGAGGTGCTGGCCATGCCGGACTCGGAGTACATGAACGCGAAGCAGATCGAGTTCTTTCGCGCCAAGCTGACCGAGCTGAAGGACGGCGTGCTGTCCAATGCGGGCGAGACGACCGAGCATCTGCGCGAGGACACGACCATCGTCCCCGATCCGGCCGACCGCGCCACGATCGAGGAAGAACACGCCCTGGAGCTGCGCACCCGTGACCGCGAGCGCAAGCTGCTGAAGAAGATCGTGCAATCCATCGCGCGCCTGGACACCGGCGAGTACGGCTACTGCGACGAGACCGGCGAGCCCATTGGCCTGGGCCGCCTCATCGCCCGCCCGACGGCCACGCTGTCGCTCGAAGCGCAGCAGCGCCGCGAGCTCAAGCAAAAAATGTTCGGGGACTGAATGGAGCCCCTCGTCCAAGGTGAACCTTGGCCGGTCCCCCGAGGGGACGGCGATGCTTGCGGCGTTGAGCCGCAAGCACATCACCTGGGCGGGCCGGCTTGGGAGCGGCCCGGCGCTCGGCCCGTGGGTCGCTGACACCCGTTCGTTTCCACGAGGCATAGTCCAGACATGTCCGAATCCAAGCCCGCAGACCCGAAGGAAGGCGACAGCTTCTTCCGCAAGGTGGCGCGCTTCGTGGCCAACCCCACGACGGACTGGGCCGAGATCAATTCGCGCCAGGACGACCCCGAGGGCGATCTTGCCAAGGCCGAACTGCGTGCGATGGTGGAGCGCAAGCGCCGCAACGATTTCGTGCGCAAGCGCGAGCTCGACATGCTGCGCCGCATCCGCCGCGAAGGCCTGACACCTGAGCAGCTCGCGGCCCTGGCCTCGTCGCCGTCCCGGATGGGCGACGACGAGCGCATCAGCGAGCCCAATTCCAAGATCGATCTGGGCGTGAAAGCCAAGATCGACGAGATCGAGCAGCAGATGGTGGGCGAGAGCTTTGCGACGACGCAGGCTGTGCCCAAGCAGCAGCCCGGGTTCTTCGACACCAGCACGCGGCCGGTGGCCTTCTCGTCCTCCGTCGCGACGCCGTCGCCTGCCGAGGCCAACGGCGGCCGGGTCAGCGAGTTCTCGACGCCGCGTGAGGTGCAGCGCCTGCAGGCGCCGACGCCGCCGGCTGCCGTGACCATGGGCGCGGCCATCCCGCCGCTGTCCGACTCGCCGCCCAGCCGCCTGCCCGACCTGCCGCCGCTGGACATGCCGCTGTCCTTCACGCTGGCCGAATCCACGCCCGATGTCGAGGTGCAGGAGGTCGTGCACGACCCCGAGCTCGACGAGGCAGTCATCGCCTTTGCGAACGCCGACTACGAGAACAGCGAGCGTGCCCTGACCGAGCTCGTGCGCCCGGGCGGCAGCCGCAATCTGCACGGCGAGACCTGGCTGGTGCTGTTCGACCACTACCGCGCCACCGGCGCCCAGGGCAAGTTCGAGGCGCTGGCCGTCGAGTACGCCCAGCAGTTCGGCCTGTCGGCACCRCAGTGGTTCTCCATGCCCAAGCTGGTGGCCGAATCGACACGCCAGTCCAACCGCTCGCCCATGGCCAAGGCCAGCCAGGTCAGCTGGACGGCGCCCTCCACCGTGAGAGCCGAGGATGTGACGCTGCTGCAAAAGCGCAGCGAGACCCTGCCCATGCCTTGGGTCTTCGACTGGGGCCCGCTGGAAGAGATCGAGATCGAGGCCGCCATCCAGATGCGCCAGCTGTTTCGGGTCTGGGCCCAGCAGCAGGTCGACCAGCGATGGGTGGGCGGCGACCGCTTCCTGAACCAGCTCAAGGAGCTGGCGCCAGTGGGCGAACGCGACACCGACCCGGTGCTCTGGATGCTGCGGCTGGAAGCGTTGCGCCTGGCCAACCGACCCGATCAGTTCGACGAGGCCGCCATCGACTACTGCGTGACCTACGAGGTCTCGCCGCCGTCCTGGGAGCGCGCCAAGTGCCGCGTGCGCATCGGCGGCGAAGGCTCGTCGACCAACAGCCCGGCCACGAGCTCGATGCAGAGCGAGGCGCAGTCGACCTTCCTCGACACGAGCGTTGCCGAGGCCAGCCTGGCCCAGCTCGAATTGATGGGCCAGATGAGCGGCGATATCTCCGACAGCCTGCGCACGCTGTCCACCGAGGTCGGCGACGCGAGCATCATCAACATCTCCTGCACCAAGCTGATCCGGCTGGACTTCATGGCCGCCGGCGACCTGTTGAACTGGGTGCTGCAGCGCCGGACCGAGAACCGCATGGTCGTCTTCACCGACGCCCACCGGCTGGTCGCGCTGTTTTTCGGCGCGATGGGCATCAACGAGCATGCCAAGGTCAAGGTGCGGATCAACTGATCCCGCGGCCGCGGCCGACCTTGCGAAACCGCGGCTGAACCTCAACTGGGACGGCCTATGTCTTCAGAATCTTCTGCCGTCTATCACGGCACCACCATCGTTTCAGTGCGCCGCCAGACGCCCACCGGCTGGCAGGTCGCCATCGGCGGCGATGGCCAGGTGACCCTGGGCAACATCGTCGTCAAGGCCAGCGCGCGCAAAGTGCGCAAGCTCTACCGTGACCAGGTCCTGGCGGGCTTCGCGGGTGCCACGGCGGATGCCTTCACGCTGTTCGAACGTTTCGAGGCCAAGCTGGAAAAGCACCAGGGCCACCTGGTGCGCGCGGCGGTCGAGCTGACGCGTGACTGGCGCACCGACCGCGTGCTGCGCCGGCTGGAAGCCATGCTGGCCGTGGCTGACAAGACCGCGTCGCTGATCATCACCGGCAACGGCGATGTGCTGGAGCCCGAGCAGGGCATCGTCGCCATCGGCTCTGGCGGCGCCTACGCCCAGGCCGCCGCCAAGGCCTTGCTGGCGCACACCGATTTGAGCGCGTCAGACATCGTCAAGCGCTCGCTCGAGATTGCCGGCGAGATCTGCATCTACACCAACCAGAATCACACCCTCGAGGTGCTTGAATGAGTTCGATGACCCCTCAGGAAATCGTCTCCGAGCTGGACCGCCACATCGTCGGCCAGCAGGCMGCCAAGCGCGCCGTCGCCATCGCGATGCGCAACCRCTGGCGCCGCCAGCAGGTCGACGAGAAGCTGCGCGGCGAGATCACGCCCAAGAACATCCTGATGATCGGCCCGACCGGCGTCGGCAAGACCGAGATCGCCCGCCGCCTGGCCAAACTGGCCGGCGCGCCCTTCATCAAGGTCGAGGCGACCAAGTTCACCGAGGTCGGCTATGTCGGCAAGGACGTGGACTCCATCATTCGTGACCTCATCGAGGTCGCCGTAAAGCAGGAGCGCGAGGGGGCCATGCGCCGCTGCCAGACGCGCGCCGAGGACGCCGCCGAGGAGCGCATCCTGCAGATACTGTTGCCGGGCAGCCCGAGCTCGCAGGACGGAGACAACGCGACGCGCCAGACCCTGCGCAAGCGCCTGCGCGAGGGCCAGCTCGACGACAAGGACATCGAGCTCGACCTGCTCGCCCCCAGGCCCACGATGGAAGTGCTCGGCCCCTTCGGCAACCAGCCAGGCATGGAGGACATGGCCGAACAACTGAAGGGCATGTTCAGCCAGTTCGGCGGCACTCAGAAGAAGACGCGCAAGCTCAAGGTCGCCGAAGCGATGAGGCTGCTCATCGAAGAGGAAGCGGCCAAGCTCGTCAACGAGGAGGAGATCCGCGCCGCGGCGCTGGCCAATGCCCAGGAGATGGGCATCGTCTTCATCGACGAGATCGACAAGGTGGCATCGCGCAACGAACACGGTGGCGCCGAGGTCTCGCGCCAGGGCGTGCAGCGCGATCTGCTGCCGTTGGTCGAAGGCACGACGGTGTCGACCAAATACGGCCTGGTGAGGACCGACCACATCCTCTTCATCGCCAGCGGCGCCTTCCACCTGGCCAAACCCAGCGACCTCATCCCCGAGTTGCAGGGCCGCCTGCCCATCCGCGTCGAGCTGGATTCGTTGTCGGTCTCTGACTTCGAAGCCATCCTGACCAGCACCCACGCCAGCCTCGTCAAGCAGTACCAGGCCCTGCTCGCCACCGAGGGTGTCACGCTGGACCTGCAGCAAGGCGCCATCCGCCGCCTTGCGGAGATCGCCTTCGAGGTCAATGAGCGTACGGAGAACATCGGCGCGCGCCGGCTGGCGACGGTGATGGAGAGGCTGCTCGACGAGATCAGTTTCGATGCGCCGCGCAATGCGGGTCAGACCGTGTCGCTCGATGCGGCGGCGGTCGACGCCAAGCTGGCGGCGCTGGCAGCGAACGAGGACTTGAGCCGCTTCATCCTGTAGCGGCGTCAGTGCGGCAGCGCCTGCGCGCTGCCTGTCCAGCGCAGCAGTTGCATCAGGGTAGGCGCCTGCGTCTTGCCAAGCAGGTTGCGCACATGGCTGCGCACGGTGCTCACGCACAGGCCGAGATGACGCGAAGTGGCATCCACCGGTTCGCCGTCGGCCAGCAGCAGCAGCACATGACGCTCGGCCTGGCTGAGGCGGAATTGGCGTGTCAACGCGTCGATGCGSGCSGCCTGGGTCAGCGCCGGCTGGTCCAGATAGATGGCGAGCAGGATGCTGCGCTCCGGCCAACCGGAAGCCCCCGCAATGGGCGGCGCCAGCGGCGCGGCATGCAGCCAGCCCGTCGTCAGTCCGGGAGCGAACCACAGTCCCTTGCGCGACGACGACCCTGCGGCGGCCAGGGCCAGCAGATCCTCCAGGTGCGAGGCGTCGAGTTGCCCCAGGCTCATCAGGTGATCGCAGCGGGACTGCCACAAGCCTTCGGCCACCAGGTGTTCGGCGCTCGTGTTGGCAAACAGTACGCGCCGGTCCGGCAGCACCACCAGCAGTGGCTGGGGAAGGGCGCCGAGCACCTGTCGCGGGTTGGCGTCAAGAACCGGGCGTTCCTGCGATGAGATGGAAGCGGTTGGCAGCATGATGATCTCCCTGAGCCTCTGCGGCGCGACGACGCCGTCTGATGTCATCAAGTTTGGTGAGTGCCATGCATCTGCACCATTGCCGAGAAGTACATGGCCGGTCGGTCTTGTGCATAGGCCATTGGACCAAGCCAAAAGGCTGCCCCCGGCCCCGTGCGGGGAGTGATGCGCGCCGATACCATCCGGCCCAGCAGGGAGACTGCCCATGAAGATTCTGTTGATCGATGACCACCCCTTGTTCCGTGAGGGCGTGGCGCTGCTGTTGAAGCCGCTGGTGGAGGCGCTTGAAACCTGGGAGGCGGGCAGTTGCGAGGAGGCCTTTGCGGTGCTTGCCGAGCGCGGCGACGCCGATCTGGTCATGATCGACCTCGGCCTGCCAGGGCTGTCTGGCCTCGAGGGCCTGGGCCGGCTGCGGCGTGATCATCCTGAGGTGCCGGTCGTCGTGATGTCCTCGGCCGATGACAAGGACACGGTGCTTGCCGTGCTCGATGCGGGTGCGATGGGCTTCATTCCCAAGAGCTCGACGTCGCAGGTCATGCTGGGTGCGCTGCGCCTCATCCTTGCCAAGGGCATCTACCTGCCGTCGTCGGTGTTCCTCGGCGGCCGGGCGCTGACTCCCACCATGCCTGCACCGCTGGCACCGCCTGCGCAGGGGCGGCGCCCCGTCGAGCTGGGCCTGACACCGCGCCAGGCCGACGTGCTGCATCTGCTGCTGCAGGGCAAACCGGCCAAACTGATCGGTCGGCAGCTGAACCTGTCGCTCAGTACCGTCAAGGCGCACACCTCGTGCGTGCTGCGGGCATTGAACGTGACGACGCGCACCCAGGCCGTACTGGCTGCGAGTCGCATGGGACTGTGCTTCGAAGAGCCGGTGCCGGCTCAAGGCTCTGCCGTTGATGCCAATGATTCCCTCATGGCTTCCAGCAACCGCTGAAGCCCGATCGGTTTGTGCAGCAGTCGAGCGCCGCAGGCTTGAGCTTGCGGCTGCAGGGCGGCTTCCGTGTTGGCCGTCACGATGACGGCGCCAATGTCTTCGTCATAGTGTTGGCGCAGCCGCGCGATGACCTCGAAACCATCGCGCCCGGCGCCGAGCTGGTAGTCGGTGACGATGAGGTCCGGCACACGCAGGTGCTGCTGCAGCTGGGCCAACATGTCCTCGCAGGAGGCCGCTGCAACGACGTGGCAGCGCAGCGCGAGCAGGGCGTCGACCAGGGCCTGAGCATTCGTTTCTTCGTCATCGACGACGACGATGAAACGACCCTCGAGCGCTTGTTGGCTGGCCGCAAGCCTTGGCGAGACCTTCGCGGACCGCGTGGCGGGTCCGGCCAGCGGCATTTCGACGCGGAACACCGAGCCTTTGCCGACACGGCTGTGCACGCTGAGCCGGTAGCCCAGGATGTGGGCGCTGCGCTGCACGATGGACAGACCCAGCCCCAGGCCTTTCTCCTGGCCCGTGCCGGGCGCCTCGATGCGGAAGAACTCTTCGAAGATGGCTTCCTGGTAGCGGGGCTCGATGCCGGGCCCGCTGTCCCAGACCTCCAGTTCCACCCTGGCGCCGCGACGCCGACAGGCTACCAGCACGCCGCCTTCTCGCGTATAGCGGATGGCGTTGGCCACCAGATTGCCGGCGATGCGCGCCAGCAGCGCGGCGTCGCCCTTCACGACGACGTCACAGGGTCGCACGCGCAGCTTCAGGCCCTTCTCGGCCGCCTGCGGGGCCCAGATCTGTTCCAGCCCACGCAACAGCCAGGCCAGGTTCACATCCTCGATGTGGGCCTGCACCGTGCCGGCATCGAGCTTGGAGATGTCCAGCAGATTGCCGAACAGGTTCTCCATCGTTGCAACCGAGGACTGGATCTTGTCGGCCAGAGCCAGATGCTCGGAGCTGGACAGGCGTGCCTGCAGCACGCCCAGCAGCAGGCTGATCGAATGCATGGGTTGGCGCAAATCGTGGCTGGCGGCGGCGAGGAAGCGCGTCTTGGCGGCGTTGGCGCGCTCGGCTTCGTCCTTGAGCTGGGTGAGTTGCTCGGCGCGCGCGGAGAGGACGTCGCGGGCGTCGGACAACTCGGCGGTGCGCTCGGCGACTTTGGCTTCTAGGCTGGCGTAGGACTCGCGCAACTGGTCGACCATGCGATTGAAGTCATGGGCCAAAGCGCTGATCTCATCGGGCTGTTTTTCTGTGCCAGGGTTCAGTGCAGAGACAAGATCGCCCCCCGCGATGCGAGCGGTCGCCTGTCGAAGCGCAACGATGGGAGCAGCCATGCGGCGTGCAGAAATGGCGCTGACTACCAAAGCGAGTAGGGCGCCAAAGGCAAGTAAGACCGCTGAGCGCCGCAGCGCGGCCAGCACTGGAAGCAACGCTTCGCTGCGTGGTTGCTCGACGAACAGCCACCAGTCTGGTTCGTGCAGCCGGGCACTACTAACGATGACGGCCTGCCCTGTCAGGTCAGTCGTGTCCACGGCATTGAGATCGGTCGAAATCGACACTGCTTTTGCAAGCCTCATGGGCTCAAAGTTGCTCAGATCGCGTTGACGCAGTACCTCGCTCGGTTGAGGGTGTGCGATCAAGCGATGGGCCGCGTCAACAAGATAGGTGCGTCCGGCCTTGCCTACGTGCAGACCCGAAACCACGTCGGCCAGAAAGCGCAAATTGATCGTGGCCACCGCGACCGCTCCGCCCGGCTGGGGATCAGCAAGTGCCAGCCGTACAAGGGGATCTCCGCTGTCGGAATAGAAGGCGTGACCATAGCGAGAGGCGCCCTCCCGTAGTCCTGTGAGCAGGTCTGGTTCGGGTAACCGGTTCCCCGGCGCAAGCCGGTCTGGCGCGGCGCGCGAGATGCTGAGCTGCACCATTCCCTCAGCATCTAGCAGTTGCAGCTCTTGAACAGCAGGCAGTAGCACCATCAGACGATGCCATTCGTCGCGTCGCTCCTCGACGCCAAAACGCGGTTGCCCCCAAGGGAATTTGCTGGCGTCCCTCATCCCGCCTTCAAGGCTGCGCAAATATTGCTCGATCTCTCGGGTAGCAGCTGTCGCCTGTAGTCGCTGCAATTGCGCAATGTGCTCTCGGGCTTCTAGGTAGCCAAACAACATTTCCGTTGCCGTCGCTGCTGTCAGCAGCGCAAGCGTGACCATTCCCAGCGACGTCAAATATCGGCGGGCCAGCGAGCCAGGATTGAACGTGCGGGTGGGCATGAGTTGGCAAACAGCCCGAGTCAGACGACGCGATTTGCGCGGCGTAGTAGTCTGAGGCTAATGGGCTCTCCTCGAAAGCTCGCATCGGCCCGTGCCAATAGCCAATAACGGCGCGGCCGTTCGATGGGGATGCGGCCGGGATCTTCACCTTGCACTACCCGCGCCGCTAGCTCGGCCAGTTTGGGGTAGACGAAGCTGGCATCCGCCACATATGCGAGCGCGCCACCTCGCCGCACCTCTCGCTCGGTGCTGAACATGCCCGGCACGCCTAGGCGTTTCAGGTGCGCAGCGATTTGCACCTCACCGATGTAAGCCAGATTGGTTGGAAGCACCAGCCACGCATCCTGCGCAGCGGCGGTAGGGCTTCTCATCAGCCGGTCAATATCGGAGGCGACCGTGCCGTAGTACATCGTGGCGTGCAGTTGTAAGGCGGCCGCATCGCGTAGCACCCTCGCCTCCCCGTCGTAGTGCTCGGCCCATGAGGGATCCGCTAGTACGCCAACACGTCGGATCGTCGGAAACGCATCGCGCAGGAGTTGCAGGCGTTTGGCGTCCAGCCAGTCGGCCAACGAAATCCCCGTAACCCGTCCCCCGGGTAGCCGATCAGAGCGTGCCAAACCCGCGCGTATCGGATCGATGAAGCTGGCGAACACCACCGACCCACGACCGGCAGCTGCCGCCATCAAGGCCGAGTTGCCGGTAGGCGCCACCAGTACGGCGGCACTTTGCCACGCTGCTTTAACAATCAAGGCTCGTTTTGCTGCCAGGTCTTGCTGCGGCGTCGCTAGGTAGGCAAGCCGCGCTGGCATCGCGTCTGAACTCTGCTGTTCGGCCCATGCCTGCCGAAATTTCTGCCAGGGTTCGAAAAGCTCTGCGGAGCCGTCACCGATAAAGATGACGAGGTTCGACGTGGTCGGCGGCGAACAAGCGGCGAGAGGCAAAGCCAACAGGTGCCGGCGGGGTAGAACCAAAGCATTAACCCTAGTGGCCATAGCGCTGAATGTTGCCAGTTGTTAGCCTTGTGTTGGAACTTGTGAGTCACATGACCATCGAATGGCGCCCCTGACTCCTTAGTCCACCCGTTCTCTGACCAACTTGAAGGAGCTATCACATGAGTTCTGCTGTACTCGTCCGCCTTGCATCTCACTACTGGGTCAAGGTCACTAGCAAGACACCCCTCGAGGCATCAGCCATCGAGGTGAAGTCGGCTGATCGCCCGCCGAAGCTCGCGAGCGTGTCTACGGCTTTGTCCGTTCAAGTGAGTCAGGGGAGGCATGTTGCCTTTTCCCCGGGGGTCGATACGCCAAAAGATGCTGAAGATTGGCTAAGTAAGAATCCGGACTGGGCGAAAGACGCAGATTCCCTACATCTAATTCAGGCCGTTGCAGGACTACCTATCTAGGAGGCGGTATGCATACTTGCGATAACAGCCCTGATTGCGCCGCCTTTTCCGACGAGGAATGGGCTCCAGAGTTGCTCAAGGCCGCAAATGCTGCGGCGCCCGACCTTGCGACGGATTGGCGCGCTCGCATTGCGTTGCCACCCCCGCCAGTTTCACGGCGCCATGCTGAATGCGCTTACTTGCGCCTGCTGCGACAAGAACGCCCGGCAAGGGATTCTCAGATTCGAGCGCAGGCCACTGCCGTATGGCGCGACGTTCAACGTGTCTTGGGGCCGCTGGCTAGCCATCCGGAAACTGAGGCAGTCTTGGTCACGTTATGGTGCAACTTGGGAGCTCCGCTCTTCTACTTCAAGCGCAAGTTTGCACGCGGGCGCCCTGCCATTTGCTGCGAGGACCTCAACTGCATGTTCCCGAAAGGTGACGACTTCTATCCGGCTCACCCAGCTTATCCGAGTGGGCATTCGATGCAGGCTCACGCGCTGGCTTATTTCTACGCCCAACTGTTTCCGAGCTTGACGGATCGATTGATGGCGGCCGCCGCAGACATCGCGCGAAATCGTGAAGTGGCGGGATTGCACTATCCGAGTGACAGCCAAGCTGGAAAGCTGCTTGCGAGCCAAGTGGTCGACATGCTGTTTCAGTCGCCCAGTTTTTGTCATGCCGCCAAATTGGCTGCTGCTGAATGGCCGTGAGCGCCTGATCGACAGCCCCTGAGGCCGCTTCGAGTTCAGCACTCGGCGCCTGGACGCGGTCGACGGTGCGGCACCGAGCTGGACCTATGTGGAGCTGCGCTGCTCCGAACCGCGCGAGCTGGGTAACGAGCGCCTGCTGCAGGGCTGCGAGCTGCCCAGTGACTAGGCCCGCCTTGGTGCGGCTGCTGCGAGGACAGGCTCAGGCCGAGGTCGCGCAGCGCCTGAACATTGCGCCCAGCACCGTCGTCGACCACACCCGCAAGCTCTACCAGCGCCCGGACGTGCGCTCGGCGCGCGAGTTTGTGGAGCGGCTCAAGTCCGCGCCGAATCGATCGCCAGCAACCCATCGAAGATCAACCCTTCGATGAGCTCATGAGGCGCGTCAAGCGCCGGGGCCACCTTCCAGCCAGCGCCGCCCGTCATCAGCAGCAGAGGCTCACAACCCTCGCGCTTGGCCAACAGCCGGAACATGCGTTCGATGGCGCCGGTGATGGCGAAGGTGCCGCCCGTCGTCAGCGCGTCGCTGGTGTTGGTCGGGAAGTCGCGCACCTCGCCCGTCGGCACACGCAGGCCGGCGGTGCCGCCTTCCAGCGCGCGCAGCATGATGCCGTGGCCGGGCAGGATGAGGCCGCCCAGGAACTCGCCGTCGGTGGACAGCGCGTCCACCGTCACCGCCGTACCCACCATGACCACCAGCACCGGGCCTTCGAAGCCGCGCTTCTTGGCGTGCGCATGGGCGCCAATGACGGCCACCCAGCGGTCGGCGCCCAGGCGCGTCGGGTGGTCGTAGCCGTTTCTCACACCGGCCGCCTCGGCGGCGGGCACGACCCAGCGGGGCACCAGGTCCCAGTGCTCCATCTGCTCCTCGACACGGCGGCGCACCGCGTCGCCGGCCACGTTGCTGCCCAGAATGCGTGACGGCGGGGCCAGGGCTTGCCAAGCCTCGTCCGCGAGGCGGTCGATGTTCTCCAGGAAAACGGCACCGTGCTGCGTCGGCGGGCTGCCAGGTTCGGCGCCGTCTTCATAGACGGCCCACTTGAGCCGGGTGTTGCCGATGTCGATGGCCAAAAAGCTCATGGTGGGCTGTGCCGTGAACGATGCCGCGAGCCTACCAGCGCATTTGTATCTGCCCGTGCGGGTTTCTGCTTCAATCAGCGGCTATTTCTGATCGCCCTTTCCCACGAGGAGAACCGCCATGCTGCGACGCCTGCGTATCCAAGCCCGCCTCTGGCTGGCCTTCGCCATCATCCTGGCGATGACGGCGCTGCTGGTGGCCGTCGGTGGCTTTGGCCTGAACGAGTCGCAGAAGGCCATCCAGGGCATCACGCAGAAGCTCATCCCGACGTCCAACATCACCGTTGCGGCCCGCGGCCACCTGTTGCAGAGCAAGACGGCCACATCGACGCTGGTGGCCTCCATCTTCAACAAGGAAGGMATGGCGCGGGCCCGCAAGGAGTGGGATGGCGCCCAGGCGGGCCTGGACAAGGCGATGGACGACTTCGGCAAGATGACGACCGAAGACAAGGGTCGCGAGGCGCTGGCGAAGTTCCGTGTGCTGATGGCCGACTACCGCAAGGCCGTCAAGCCGGTGGCCGACAAGATCAGCGCAGATGGTTTCGCTGACGCCCAGTCGGCCTTCGAGGAGATGAAGGCTGCGGACGTCGCCTATGAGCCGGCGCTGTCCATGCTCAACAACATCGAGGCCGACCTGAAGAAGCGGGGCGATGACATCTTTGCGACGGTGGACAAGCTGGTGGGCAACGTCTTCGTCGGCTTCATCGTCGCCTTCGTCGTCTGCGTCATCGTGGGCGGCGCGCTGGCCGTGCTGATCTCGCGCTCCATCATCGGCCCGCTGGTGGCAGCCAAGCGCTTTGCCGAACGCATGGCCGGCGGTGACCTGTCGCGTGCTCCCGAGGCCAGCGGCACGGACGAGTCCGCCGAGATGATGCAGGCCCTGGCCGCCATGCAGAAGTCGCTGTCCGAGATCGTCGGCCAGGTGCGCGAGTCGGCCGAGAGCATCCAGGTCGCCTCCAGCGAGGTGGCCAGCGGCAACATGGACCTGTCGCAGCGCACCGAGCAGACGGCGTCCAACCTTCAGCAGGCCTCCAGCTCGATGACGCAGTTGACCGGTACCGTCAGTCAGAGCGCCGACTCGGCCATGACGGCCAAGCAGCTCGCCGGCGCGGCGGCCGAGACGGCCGGCCGCGGTGGCGAGGTCGTGTCGCGCGTCGTCAGCACCATGGGTGAGATCAACAACGCCAGCCGCAAAATCGCCGACATCATCGGCACCATCGACGGCATTGCCTTCCAGACCAACATCCTGGCGCTGAACGCCGCGGTGGAAGCGGCCCGCGCGGGCGAGCAGGGCCGCGGCTTCGCGGTCGTCGCCGGCGAGGTGCGCTCGCTGGCCCAGCGCTCTGCGGAAGCGGCCCGCGAGATCAAGGCGCTGATCGGCGCCAGCGTCGAGCGCGTCGAAGCCGGCACGCATCTCGTCAACGACGCCGGCACGACCATGACCGACATCGTCGGCTCCGTGCAGCGTGTGACCGACATCATTGGCGAGATCAGCGCCGCCGCCGTCGAGCAGAGCCAGGGGCTGCGCCAGGTCAACGGCACCGTGACGGAGCTGGACCAGATGACGCAGCAGAACGCAGCGCTGGTGGAAGAGTCCGCCGCGGCGGCTCAGTCGCTGAAGGAACAGGCCGTGCGGCTGGCGGGGCTGGTGAGCAGCTTCAAGCTGAGCTGACCGGGACTGCCGGCAAGCGGCCGTCGCTGCTGCCGCGTCGACGGGTGAGCCGATGACGGCAACCTCTACAAGCCTTGCAGTCAGTGCCACCGAAGTGAATTGATGTGCGCGAGGCCGAGAGCCCGAACGAACTCCGCATAGCTCGCCAGGAGTTGTGCGGAGCTTCCTGAAGGGGTTGGGGCGATTAATTTCTGATCAAGTCGCCGTGAACTTGCTTGCGGCTCAATGAACCCGCAGCACCTCAAACCGCTGTCGGATCAGAGCCGCCTGTATCGACACCTCGTCACCCTCACATTTGCCCAGCATGGCCTTGCCCAACGGGGATTCGCTGCTGATGACCTGAATGGTCTGAGCGCCGCTGACCAACTTCATGCTGCCCCCAGCCGGGCCGAGAAAGAGCTGTTGCTGCTTGTCGTCGGCATCGACCAAGCAAACCAGCGCGCCGAGCTGTATGCCTTTGCTGGCGTCGTAGGGGCGCGGGCGGAATAGGCGCCAATTGGCCATCGCCTGGCGGATGGCTTCGGCGCGACGAGCTTGGCCGGTGGCCAGGTAGGCCGCTTCGAGACCCAATGTGTCGTATTTGTTCTCGGCGATATTTTCTTCGTGAGTTGCCGTTTCATGGGCCGCCCGCGCTGCCTGTTCGGCTTGCAGCAGGTCTTCGGCGAGCCGTTCCAACACCTGCTGCTGCAGCAAGAATTTATCCATGATGAAAGGTAGACATCTCGAACAAGCGGGCGCGGATCGTGATTGTGAAGGGCTCCACCAGCTTTCGAGGCTTCTGTTGACTGCAGCCACACTTCGGCCTTGGTCGAATGATGCTGGTCACGGGCCTCTGGCGAGGCCCCGCGGTGCGACCATTGGCCACCCTGCCTCCAGTGACCTGGGGCTGCGATCCAGATCGACGTGCGTAGCTGCACAGACCTTACCCATGCACGCATCGACCCTGACACCGCACGCACCACTCACCACCCCAGGTCCACAGTTGCCGCGGCTCTACACCTTTCGCCGCTGCCCCTACGCCATGCGAGCACGGATGGCGCTGCTGCAGGCCGGGCGGGCCTTCGAGGCGGTGGAGGTCAGCTTGCGCGACAAGCCAGCAGGCTTGCTGGCCCTATCGCCCAAGGCTACGGTGCCAGTGCTGCAGTTGCCCGATGGCAGYGTGATCGAGGAGAGTTGGGACATCATGCGCTGGGCACTGGCTGCGCCCGATGCGCAGGGCTGGTGGGCGCGGGCGCAGTCGCCTGCGAACCTTGACCTGGTACAGCGAAACGACGGCGACTTCAAGCATCACCTGGACCGCTGGAAGTACCCCCAGCGCTACGCGAGTGAGACCCTCACGCCAGACGCACACCGCGACAGGGCGCTAGATGTGCTTCTGCGACCGCTAGAGGCACGGCTGCAAAGCGCGCCCTGCCTGGGCGGCGCCACGCCATGCGCCACCGACTTGGCAGTGTTGCCCTTCGTCCGCCAGTTCGCCTCGGTGGAGCCGGGATGGTTTGCAACGCTGAACCTGCCATCGGTATGTTCCTGGCTGAACGGCTGGCTCGTCAGCCCGCTATTCGTTGCGTGCATGTACAAGTTACCCGCGGAAGGTGCGATTCGCTTTCCGTCGCTCTAACGCTTGCTTGGCCGTCGATCAAGCGATCGGTCGCCGCTCGGCATCGTTGGCCTCATCACAAATCGCGTCGATCTGTTCAAGCCGTGACGCGGCGCCTTCTGCCGTGTTCCCATTCGCCGACGGTGCCCTTACAGCGCCTTGATGACGATACGGTCTCCTGAATAGGTCACGGGAATAGCAGGCGCATCGAAGTCGACGGTGCGGTCGCCGGGCTTGAGGAAGCGGATGTTGAAGGTTCTCTTCGTCACCATGCCCGCATAGCCCCCGGAGCGCGGCCCGATGGTGACTTCGGCGCGCTTGTCGTCATAGACAAACGGGATGCGCGTGTACTGGCCGGCCTGGTACGAGTTTGAGATGCCGTCGTCTTCGTAGAGGCTGTAGCTTCCATCGGCACCGGTATAGACGTGGATGGTCAACGGCGCGTCGGGCTTCTCGTCCACATATTGCGTGGCGGGCCCCATCGGCACGATGGCGCCCGCCTTGACGAAGAGAGGTATCTGGTCCAGCGGGGCGGCCACAGTTCGCGTCTGGCCCCCCTTGACCGTCTCACCCGTCCAGATGTCGTACCAGGTCGACGTGCCAGGGAAGTAGACCGTGCGGGACGTCGCGCCATACCGCGTCACCGGCGCCACCAGCATCGATTTGCCGAACAGGTATTGGTCGGCGATCTTCTTGGCCGTGGCGTCTGCCGGGAAGTCGAGTGCCAGGCCGCGCATGATGGGTGCGCCCTCGTAGTGGCTGTCAGCGGCGGCCGTGTAGATATAGGGCATCAATCGGTAGCGCAGCTCCAGGAACCACACCAAGTTGGCCCGCATGGCGGACCCCTCGGGCGAGATCTCGTGGATCTCGCGCTTCACGCCTTCGCCGTGGCTGCGCATCAAGGGTGACAAGGTGCCGAACTGCCACCAGCGCTGATTCAGCTCCTGCCACTCCTTCAGGTCTTCGGCGGTACGCACGCCGCCTGCCACGCGGTTCTCCTGAAGCCCCGCGACCGACTTGTCCTGGAACCGGGCTTCCTGGGAATAGCCGCCGATGTCGTGCGTCCAGTTGGGCACGCCTGAAAACCCGGTCTGCACTCCTGCCGAGATCTGCTTGTACAGGTTGTCCCAGGTGCCGACGACATCCCCCGACCACACGGCCGCCGCGTTTCGCTGCACGCCCGCGAAGCCGGAGCGGGTCAGGATGAAATGGCGCACGTCCGGGCGGTCCCGCTGCAGGCCGTCGTGAACGGCCTGGGTGCTCATGGTGGAGTAGGCGTTGGTCACCAGCGCACCCGGCCCCATCTGCGTCGGCGTGATCAGTTCGGCGAGTTCTTCCGGGCTGGCGTTGGAGCGCACGTCGGGTTCGGTGTTGTCCATCCACCAGGCATCGAAGCCGAGGTCGACCAGGGGCTTCTTCATCTGGCGGTAGAAGATGTCCCGCGCTTCCTGGTTGTAGGGCGAAAAGTGGCTGTTGAGATGGCCCGCGCCGACCCAATCCTTCATGCCCAGYTCGACATTGCGGCGCCACATATAGCCCTTCGCGTCCAGTTCCTTGTAGTTGGCGGTGTTGGGATAGAACTTGCCCCAGATCGAAATCATGATCCTGGCGTGCTGGCGATGCACTTCATCGACCATGCCCTTGGGATCGGGGAAGCGTGCCGCATCGAAGGCATGGCTGCCCCACTGGTCCTCCGGCCAGTAGAACCAGTCCTGCACGATGTTGTCGATGGGCCAGCGGTTGGCGCGGTAGGTCTTGAGCACGCCGAGCAACTCGGCCTGGGTGCGGTAGCGCTGGCGGGACTGCCAGAAGCCGTAGGCCCATTTCGGCATCATCGGCGGGATGCCGGTGACCTGGTGGTAGCCGCGGATGACGCCCTGGATGGAATCGGCGCCGATGAAGTAGTAGCTCAGGCCGGTGCCGGCTTCGGACGCAAAGCGCAGCGAATGCCTGTCGGCGGCCGGCTCGGGGTCGGAGTGGTGCAGCGAGATGAGACCRCTCGTCGGCCGCCATTCGACATGCAGGCTGACCGGCTTGCCTGGGCTGAACGGCTGCTCGAAATTGTTGTACCAGCCGTTCCAATTCGCGCGCCAGATGCCATGGTCGAAGAGGGTCTTGCCGTCGACCTTCAGCGTCACGTAGTCCGAAGCGAACAGGCGCATCTTGTGCAGCCCCGGCTTGTCGGAAGTGGCCGTGCCCTCCCAGACGACCCTGACCTTCCTGCCGCGGGTGGCGGCCTTGCTCAGCGCGGMGTCCGTGGGCCAGTAGTTGCGGACATCGCTGAGGAACTGATAGYGGATGTCGGGCTCCACGCGGGTCAGGACGAGTTGATCGTCGACGTAGTACTTCGCGGTCAGGCCGCTGGAGCCGTCCAGCGCGGTGAGCTTCAGGTCACGGCTGGCCAGCCCGAAGCGCTGCGGGTTGCCGAAGCGCGTGATGGAGGCGTTGTCCCAGAGCACGCCGTAGTTCCTGTCGGACACGACGAACGGGATGGCGATGTCCATGTTGTGCTGGCGCAGCTCGACATCCTCGCCGTTCAAGTCCATCTGCGCGTTCTGGTGCTGCCCCAGGCCGTAGAACGCCTCGGTCGTGCTCCGGTTGAACTGAGCGGAAGGCGCCACAAACGACCGGCCCTCGACCATGACCGGCTGGAGGTCGGCCCGCTCAGTCGTCAGCACGGCGACACCCTTGGCGTCAAGGAAGGTGACCCGGCCGTCCTTCAGCGACACCTGCGCCGACGCCTTGCCTGCATCGAGCGTCACCGCGTCGGGGCCGGCCTTCACGGTGAAGCGCCCGCTTGGTTTCGCAACGGCCATCAGCGACTCGAGTTGCGGACGCGCCGGATCATCGACGCCGATGACCTGGATGATTGATTCGGTGATGGCGTTGAGGCGAAGCTCCTTCACGCTGCCCATATCGGGCTTCACCACCACGCCCGTGGGCGTTTGCTGGTAGGTGCCGGCGAAGGAAGCCGTCGTCGCCAGCAACGTCGTGGCGAGCACGGAAAGCGAGAGTGATGGCGTCATGTCGTTCAGGCCGCAGCAACCGTCAACGTGGTGGTCTTCAGGTCGACGCTGTTGGGGCCGGCCATGATGGTGAAGCTGCCGGGCTCGACGACGCGCTTCATGTCCATGCCGTAGAACTGGAGTTCTGCTGGCGTGATCGTGAGGGTGACGGTCCGCTTCTCGCCCGGAGCTAGCGTGACCCGCGCGAAGCCCTTGAGTTCCTTGACGGGCCGGGTCACTGAAGAAATGTCGTCGCGGATGTACAGCTGCACCACCTCGTCGCCCGCGCGCTTGCCGGTATTGGTGACGTCCACCGAGACCGTCACGCTGTCCGCCGACCCGATGGTTGCCTTGGACAGGCGCGGCTCCGACAGGGTGAACGTCGTGTAGCTGAGACCGAAACCGAAGGGATAGAGCGGTGTGTTATCAGCGCCGAGGTAGCCGCGGCTGGCCGTTGGCTTGGCGTTGTAGTACACGGGCAGTTGCCCCACGTTGCGGGGGAAGCTGATCGGCAGCTTGCCGCCCGGGTTGGCGCGGCCGAACAGGATGTCGGCCACCGCGTGGCCGGTTTCCTGGCCGAGGTACCAGCCTTCGATGATGGCGCTGGCCTTGGCCTGCAGCAGGTTGATCGCCAGCGGTTTGCCGTTGAGGAGGAAGACGACCGTCGGCTTGTTCAACGCGAAGATGGCGGCCGCCAGGTCGTTCTGCTGGCCGATCAGTTCCAGCGAGTCGCGGTCGCCCAGATGGGTGTCCGACCACGCCTCGCGGGTGGTCTGTTCGTTGTCGCCCAGCACCATCACGATCGTGTCTGCCGCCTTGGCCGCCTCGACGGCCTCCGCGATCAGGCGGGCATTGACCGCCGGGGCGATGAAACGCACTTCGTCTTCCGTCCACTCGCGCTTCTCGGTCAAGCGCACGGCTTCCCGGTACTCGAAGGCGAAGCCCTGCGACTTCGCTTCGCTGGCCAGTGCGTCGTGGATGGACACCACATGGCGGGGAATGTCGGAGTAGCCGCCGATGGGCGTGTCCTTGGCATGCGTGCCCAGCAGCAGCAGCTTGCCGACCTCTTTGCCGTCGAGCGGCAGCACCCCGTCGTTCTTCAGCAGCACGACCGACCGCACCGCCGCTTCGCGCGCCAGGGCCACCGCGTCCGGTGTGGCGGTCAGGCCGTCCGCCTTGCCGGCGTCGACGTAGGGGTCTTCGAACAGTCCGGCGAGGAACTTCAGCTCCAGGATGCGACGCACGACCACGTCGATCTCGGCCTCCTTGATGCGGCCGGTCTTCACAAGGCCGACAAGTTGGGGGAAGCCACCCTCGTCCGGCGTTTCTATGTCGACTCCGGCGGTGAAGGCGCGATAAGCCGCCTCCTTCATGTCAGGCACCAGCCGGTGGCGCGACACCAGATCCCCGATCGCGAAGTAGTCCGAGACCGTCAGGCCCTTGAAGCCCCATTCGCCGCGMAGGATGGTCTTCAGCAGCCACGGGCTGGCATGTGAAGGGATGCCGTCGATCTCGTTGTACGACGGCATGACGGCCGCGATGGGCGTCTCGCGGATGATCTTCTCGAACGGCGGGAAGAAGACTTCGCGCAGCACCCGCTCGGAGATCTGCGCCGGCGCGGTGTTGATGCCGCGCTCGGGCTGGCCATGGCCGGTCATGTGCTTGAGCGTCGCCATCACCTTGGCCGGCGCCAGCTTGCGCTCTGTGCCGGAGAAGCCAATGACGGCCGCCTTGCCCAGCACGCCCGTCAGGTAGGGGTCTTCGCCCAAGGTTTCCTCGACACGCCCCCAGCGCGGATCGCGGCAGACATCGACGACCGGCGCCAAGGCGAGGTTGGCACCCCGCGCCCGCATCTCCCGCGCGCAGACCGAATAGATCCGCTCGATCAGCGCCGGGTCGAAGGAGGACGCCAGGCCGATCGCCTGCGGGAAGCAGGTCGCGTCGCGCGCAGCGTAGCCATGCAGGCTTTCCTCGTGCATGAACAGCGGAATGCCCAGCCGCGTGCGTTGCACGGCCCAGGCCTGGGCGGCATTGACATAGGCCGCCGTCTCGGCCGCCGTGCGGTTGGCCATATTGGCATCTGCGCCGGCGTTGGTGTTGTCCACGCCCTTGCGGTCACTCGGGCGGGCCAGCATGCCCAAGCCGTGCGGCAGCGCCTGCGCGGCCTGCGCCGCGTCGAAGTCGCCGCGTTCGTTCTGCACGCGGTTCTTGCCGATCCAGATGCACATGGTCTGGGCCACCTTCTCCTCCAGCGTCATGCGGGAAAGCAGGTCCTTGACGCGCACCGCCACGCCTGCGGACGCCTGCTTGTAGAGCGGCTGATCGGACTGAGCCGCCACCGCATGGCCTGCCGTGGCAAGCCCGACGGCACCGACACCTTGGACAAAATTGCGACGTGTCACACCGGCAGTACTCATGGGTCTCCTTCGTAGGCGGTTCAGTCTGGGCGCGCACCCTAACGCATGGCGGCGCATGGCGGCAGGCACTGGCGGGAAAGGGGGCTCACCCGCGCGGGGCAGAGTATTGCAACCCGCCAGTCGGCGCGCGATGCCTAAGCACGCTTGCGGCCGCAGTGTCACATCCACGTCTTGGACGGCTGCGCCGCCCGCTAACCGCGAACGTTGAATGCCAGCTTTACGGCCCTCAACGGGCCTGGTGCGAACTCCGGTTCGGGTCGGTTCCGCCAGCTCGTCGACCACGATAGCTGTCGTTGACCCACCCGGCGCCCCGGGTCACGGTCGTCTCAAGCGCGAGCGTCGGTGAATGGCCGGTCCCGGTGGTCCGGCAGTCGCTCAGTCGGCAACCCGTTCAATGACCGTTGCCGCCGACAGCGACCATCAGGTCGCGAAATCTGGGTGGCAGCGTTCAGCCTGGAGCTGCTCTCGCCGCGGTCGGGATCAGTGCCGAGCGGGCTCCTCAGCCGACCTTGCGTTGGCCATGCTGCACCGCATCGAGCGCCGCATGCGCAGCCACCTCGCCGATCACCAATAAAGCCGGGCTCTTCAACCCCTCGCGCTCGATGCAGTCGGGCAGCTCGGCCAGCGTCGTCACCGCGTGGCGCTGTTGTGCCGTGTGCGCCGCGCTGACGATGGCGGCCGGCAGATCCGGGCGCAGACCGGCACCCAGCAACTTGGCCGTGATGTCGGCCGCGCGGGCCACACCCATATAGATGACCAGGGTCAGGCCCGTGCGGGCCAGGGCTGCCCAGTCGGGCTCGGCACGTCCTTCGCCGGGGTGGCCGGTGACGAGGATGACGCCGGGCGAGGCGCGACGGTCCGTCACCGGGATGCCGACGGCGGCGGGGCCGGCGATACCGCTGGTCAGGCCGCTGACCACTTCGACGTCGAGGCCGGCCTCGCGCAGCGCGTCGACCTCCTCGCCGCCACGACCGAAGACGAAGGGGTCACCGCCCTTGAGGCGCACGACGCGGTGGCCGGCGCGGGCCTCGCGAATCATCAGCGCGTGGATGAAGTGCTGGTCGGTACTGATGCAGCCGCCGCGCTTGCCGACGCGTAGCAGTCGGCCCTTCACAAGGGCCAGCACGCGTGGGTCGATGAGGTCGTCGGCGAGGACGACATCGGCCGCCTCGATACGTTTCAAGGCGCGGACGGTCAGCAGTTCCGGGTCGCCAGGGCCGGCGCCGACAAGGGAGACGGTGTGGTTCATGCCGGAACTTCCTCAGGCGTTGTGTTGACGAGGCGGCGCAGCGCCGGCAGGCAGGAGCCGCACTGGGTGCCGCAGCGCTTTTCGCCCTGCAGCTGCGACAGGCGCTCGGCCGGGCTGCCGCTGCAGCGGGTCAGGGTCAGGCGGATGACGTCCTCGCGCACGTCAAAGCAGTTGCAGACCTGCGGGCTGGCGGCCACGGTGTTGGTGGGCGGCGTGCCGGGCGACAGAAGCCAGCGGCCAACCGTCGATGCCGCAGTGCGCTCGCGCCAGAGGTCGACCAGCCAGGCGCCTTCGTCGTGCTGGCCAACACGCAGCAGGGCCTGCAACGGCGCGGCCTGCAGATCGTCGCCGTCCAGGTTCAGCAGGCGCAGGCGGCCGCGCTGGGCATCGGCATAGCGCAGCACGGCGGGGCTGTTCAGGCCCAGCACGGCGGCGAGTTCATCGACTAGCTCGGGCGCCGGCGCTTCGGCGCAGGCGGCTTCGAAGGCCCAGCCCACTTGTTCACCCTTCGCCGGTTCGGGCAGGCAGTGTGCGTAGCCGAAGCGGGGCATCAGCGCGCGCAGCTGCTCGCGCAGGCGAGGGCCGTCTGCGGGTGCGACCCAGGCGCAGGCGCTGAGGCGCCAGGGCAGGTCGGCCGGCTCGATGGCGACGGCACTGAACTTCAGCTCGGGCTGCTTGGAGTCGGGGCAGAAGGCGCCCTGCGTCACGGCGTTGACACCGAGCTGGGCGCCGATGAACTCGTCGCCCCAGTGCATGGCGACGTCGGCGCCGGCCAGGGGCACGTTCTCATCGAGCTTGAGTTGCAGCACGACTTCGCCGCGGCGCGAGCGCACGTGCACGAGTTCGCCGTCGGCCAGCTTGCGGCGCGCGGCGTCGCTGGGGTGGATGCGCACCAGCGGTTTGCCTTCGTGGGCAAACAGGCGCGGCACGCTGCCGCTGCGGCTCATGCCGTGCCACTGGTCGCGCATGCGGCCGGTCGTCAGCGCGAAGGGGTGCTTGGGGCTGGCGGTTTCGGCAGTGGCTTGATACGGCTTGGTGATGAAGCGGGCGCGGCCGTCGGCGGTGGCGAAGCGGCCATCGGTGTAGAGCCGTGCCGTCGGGCCGGTGACGAAGGGCCACTGCTGCGGGCCTTCGGTGTCCAGCGTGACCCAGGACAGGCCGGTGATGTCGAGGTCGCGGCCGCGCGTGGCCTCGCGGTGTTCCAGCCAGAGGTCTTCCGGCGTCGTGGCCGTCAGGCGAGGCTGCCGGCCCAGGCCGGCGTCGATCAGCCCGGCGATGTCGCTCACGATGCGCCAGTCGGCACGGGACTCGCCGGCCGCCGGCACGGCCGGGCGCACGCGGCTGATGCGACGCTCGCTGTTGGTGACCGTGCCTTCCTTCTCTCCCCAGGTGGAGGCCGGCAGCAGATAGTCGGCGTAGCGCGCCGTGGCCGTGTGGGCGAAGGCTTCCTGCAGGATGACCAGCTCGCAGCGCTCCAGTGCCTGGCGCACGGTGGCCTGGTCGGGCATGGACTGGGCGGGGTTGGTGCAGGCAATCCACAGCGCCTTGATCTCGCCGCGGGCTGCGGCCTCGAACATTTCCACGGCCGTGTGGCCGCGCTTGCCGGGCAGGTCAGGCACACCCCACAGCGAGGCGATCTCGGCCCAGTCCTCGGCCTTGCCCGGGTCGCGGTGGCCCGGCAGCAGCGTGGCCATGCCACCGCTCTCACGGCCGCCCATGGCGTTGGGTTGGCCGGTCAGCGAGAAGGGGCCGGCGCCGGGCTTGCCGATCTGGCCGGTGGCCAGGTGCAGGTTGATCAGGGCCGTGTTCTTGGCGGTGCCGCTGCTGCTCTGATTGAGGCCCTGGCAGTAGAGGCTGAGCGAACTCGGCGAGGTCGCGAACCACTCGGCGGCCTGCCAGATATCGGCCTCCTTGACGCCGCAGACCTGGGCCGCGCGGGAAGGCGCCCAGTCGCGCACCAGTTCCTTCAGCGCGTCGAAGCCTTCGGTGGATTGGGCGATGAAGTCACCCGCCGTCCAGCCCTGCCAGATGACGGCATGCAGCAGGCCGTGGCACAGCGCCACGTCGGTGCCGGGGCGGATCTGCAGGTACAGGTCGGCGAGCTCGGCCGTCTCGGTGCGGCGCGGGTCGATGACGATCAGCTTGTGTGCGGGCTTGTTGGCGCGCGCTGCTTCGAGGCGGCGGAACAGGATGGGGTGGGCCCAGGCCGGGTTGGCGCCGCTGATCAGCACGCAATCGGCCAGCTCGATGTCCTCGTAGCTGCAGGGCGGCGCGTCGGCGCCCAGGGCCTGCTTGTAGCCGACCACGGCCGAACTCATGCACAGCCGCGAGTTGGAGTCGATGTGCGGCGTGCCAATGACGGCGCGGGCCAGCTTGTTGAAGGCGTGATAGTCCTCGGTCAGCAGCTGGCCGGAGATGTAGACGCCGATGGACTCCGGACCATGCTCGGCGCGGATGGCCAGCAGCTTGTCGGCAATCTCGCGGTTGGCCTGATCCCAGCTGATGATCGCGGGCTGGGCCCCACGCTCGGCGCGACGGGCGGGCTCGCGCAGGCGCTGGTGCTGGATGACGACCGGCGTGGCCGTCAGGTGCAGGTTGGTGCCCTTGGTGCACAGCCGGCCGAAGTTGGCCGGGTGGTCGGGGTCACCGCGCACGCCGGTGATTTGGGTGTCGTCATGCTCGATCACGACACCACAGCCGACGCCGCAGTAAGGGCACGTGGATTTGGTTTCGCGCATGGTCATACCCGCCCTCGGCTGTGGAGCCCCTCGCTTGGCGAGGGGATGAGAGGGGAGTGCGCCGTGTCACCGCAATGCGGATCGCGCTTCCGCGCGTATCCGCAGCCGACGCCACAGTAGGGGCAGGTGGACTTTGTCTCGCTCATGTTCTTCTAGCCAGGCAGGTCTTCGCCGCTCAAGCCACCGCAATCGAAATCTTCGGGCCTGCGACAGGGGCAGGAAGGTCCAAGGCCAGCGTGGCCAGTTCCGTCTGCAGCAGGAAGACTTCACCGCCCTCCAGCTTCACGCGGAAGCTCGGCGTGCAGCCCTCATCGGGTTCGCGGGCCGTGCCGTCATTCAGGCCGATCGTCCAGTTGTGCAGCGGGCAGGCCACGCTCTTGCCGAAGACGATGCCCTGGCTCAAGGGGCCGCCCTTGTGGGGGCAGCGGTCCAGCAGCGCGAAGACCTCGTCGTCGGCGTTGCGGAACAGCGCCACGTCGATGCCGGCGGTGCGCTGCACACGGCGCGAGCCCAGCACGGGGATGTCCTGCAGGGCGCAGATGCGGGTCCAGTCGTCCATAGCGTCTACCTCAGTTGTCCAATCCGAACCTGACGGGCCGAGCGACGGGCCGCTCCCTAGCCGGCCCGCGCTGGCGATGTGCTTGCCGGTCGATCCGGCAAGCATCGCCGTCCCCGCGGGGGCTGAGGCCGGACACAAGGCGCCCAGTGGGCGGCTTGTGCCTGCCGAAGGGCTGCGGCGCGAGCAGCAGCGCGGTCTGCAAGACCGACTGGACTCGCTCGCGTTCAGCGACGCGAGGCTGGGCGAGGGGCAGATTCATGCCAGTTGGCGGGCAAACTGCCCGGTCACGGTTTCCATCACGGCGAGCAGGTTCTCGCTCGCCACGAAGACGTTGCTGGCCGTTTCCGGCCCCTGGCTTTCGCCGGCCAGTGCCGACTGCAGGAAGACCCATTGGTTGCGTGCAAGGTCCAGGTTGTCGCGGATGGCGGGCGTTCCTTCAGGGGCCGAAGCCAGCACGCGCATGGCGGTCTCGAACTCGGCGCGAGCCTTGATTGTTTCCTTGCTCACGACGTCGGATCGAGCGCCCTGCTGGCCGGCCATGAAGAACAGGGCCAGTCGCTGCGACAGCATGCGCTGCCGGCCCGACATGTTGACCAGCATCGCGGTCGCCGTGGTGGAGCGCTGCTGCAGTTGGCCGGTGGCGACATGGGCCAGGCTGAGCATCTCACCCGAGGTTTGCAGCAGCTCGTCGACGCG
The DNA here is from genome assembly GCF_054049355.1 of Roseateles sp. P5_E11. Lineage (NCBI taxonomy): Bacteria > Pseudomonadati > Pseudomonadota > Betaproteobacteria > Burkholderiales > Sphaerotilaceae > Roseateles > Roseateles sp. P5_E11. Next base: position 39,645 of record NZ_JBFUMO010000001.1, read on the forward strand.
CTCGCGGCTGGGCTTGCTCTGCAGCAAGGCGCGGTAGTCGCCAAAGCGGTGCTGCATGGCCTTGTAGCTGCCGGCGATCTCGGGCGTGGGCGCAAAGGCGAGGAGCTCGCCGAGCTGGCGTTCGAAGCGAGCCTCGCTGGCCTCCAGCACCTGGCGCGCACGCGGCGCCAGCTCGGGACGCAGCTGGCCAAGCCAGGCCTTGCCCATGCGCTGGCTGAGCATGCGCTGGGCGCCGGCCTTGTCGATGGCTTCGCCGAGCTGGCTGATGCGGTTCTGAGCCAGGGCAGGCCCGGAGGCCAGGCTCGCGAGAAGAATGACGCGGCGGTTCAGCATCAGACGGCCACCTTGTCGAACTGGCGCAGGTCCACGTGGGCCTTGTCGAAGTCGAACCAGGGGTCGGGCTCACCGTCCAGGCTGAACTGCAACTGCGCCCACAGCGCCTTGCGGTTGTCGGCGTCCTCGAGGACCTTCTTCTTGACGTGGTCCAGGCCGACCCGGGCGACGTAATGCACTGTGCGCTCGAGATACCAGCCCTCCAGCCGGTAGAGCTGCAGGAAGGCGCCGCTGTACTCCAGCACCTCTTCGGGCGTCTTCAGCTTGCAGAAGAACTCGGCCACCTCGGTCTTGATGCCGCCGTTGCCGGCAACGTAGATTTCCCAACCCGAGTCGACGCCGATGACGCCGACGTCCTTGATGCCGGCCTCCGCGCAGTTGCGCGGGCAGCCCGACACGGCGATCTTGACCTTGTGCGGCGCGTACATGCGCCACAGCGCCCGCTCCAGGTCTTTGCCCATCTGCGTCGAGTCCTGCGTGCCGAAGCGGCACCATTCGCTGCCCACGCAGGTCTTCACCGTGCGCAGCGCCTTGGCATAGGCATGGCCCGAGGGCATGCCGATGTCCTTCCAGACGTTGACGAGGTCTTCCTTCTTCACGCCCAGCAGGTCGATGCGCTGGCCGCCGGTGACCTTGACGGTCGGGATCTGGTACTTGTCCACCGCGTCGGCAATGCGGCGCAGCTCCGAGCTCGTCGTCTCGCCGCCCCACATGCGCGGGATGACCGAGTAGCGGCCGTCCTTCTGGATGTTGGCGTGCGAACGCTCGTTGATGTAGCGGCTCTGCGGATCGTCGACGGCCTCCTTGGGCCAGGTCGAGATCAGGTAGTAGTTGACGGCCGGGCGACAGGTGGCGCAGCCATTGGGCGTCTTCCAGTCCAGCGCGCGGAACACCTCGGCCGAGGTCAGCAAGTGCGCCAGGCGAATCGTGTCGCGGGCGTCCTGGTGGCTGGCGTCGGTGCAGGCGCAGATGGCTTTTTTCTTGGGCGTGGCCGAGTAGTCGCCRCCGGCCGTGAACATGATGAGCTGTTCGACCAGGCCGGTGCAGGAGCCGCACGACGCGGAGGCCTTGGTGTGCTTGCGCACCTCGTCCAGCGTGAACAGGCCCTTGTCGCGGATGGCCTTGCAGATGGTGCCCTTGGCGACGCCGTTGCAGCCACAGACCTCGTCCGTGTCGGCCATCGCGGCCGCGCGGCTGACGCCCTGGTGGCCGACGTCGCCGATGTTGGCCCCCGCCTCGCCGAACATCAGCTTGTCGCGGATGTCGCCGATCTTGCGGCCCTCACGCAGCAGCTTGAAGTACCAGCCGCCGTCCACCGTGTCGCCGTACAGGCAGGCGCCGACGAGCTGGTCGTTCTGGATGACGAGCTTCTTGTAGACGCCGGCGAAGGGGTCGCTCATGACGATCTCCTCCGTGCCCGCCCCGCCGGTGAAGTTGCCGGCGCTGAAGAGGTCGATGCCCGTCACCTTGAGCTTGGTGCTGACCGACGAGCCGAGGTAGCGGCCGATGCCGAACTGGGCCAGGTGGGTGGCGCAGACCTTGCCCTGCTCGAACAGTGGCGCCACCAGACCGTAGGCGATGCCGCGGTGGGCCGCGCATTCGCCGACCGAGTAGACGCGCGGGTCGGTAACGGTCTGCATCGTGTCGGTGACGACGATGCCGCGGCTGCAATGCAAGCCTGCTTTCTCGGCCAACGCRGTGTTGGGGCGAATGCCGGCGGCCATGACGACGAGGTCGGCCGGTACGTCGATGACCTGACCGTCCTTGCCCTTGAGCTTGATGGCCTGGACCCGGCCCGAGGGGCCGGCCACCAGTTCCTGCGTCTGCGCGCCCAGCATGAAGGTCAGGCCGCGGTCGACCAGCGACTTGCGCAGCAGGTCGCCGGCGACGCCGTCGAGCTGGCGCTCCATCAGCGTGTCGACCAGGTGCACGACCGTGACCTGCATGCCGCGCAGCATCAGCCCGTTGGCGGCTTCCAGGCCGAGCAGGCCACCGCCGATGACGACGGCATGCTTGTATTTCGTCGCCGCGTCGATCATGGCGTTGGTGTCGGCAATGTCGCGGTAGGCGATGACGCCATCCAGATCCTTGCCAGGCACCGGCAGCACGAAGGGATTCGAGCCGGTGGCGATCAGCAGGCGGTCGTATTCCGCCGTCGTGCCGTCGGCCGCGATGACGCGGCGGCGCACGCGATCGATCTCGGTGACCGTCTTGCCCAGGTGCAGCGTGATGCCGTTCTCCTCATACCAGGAGAGCGGGTTCAGGATGATCTCTTCGATCGTCTGCTCGCCGGCCAGCACAGGGCTGAGCAGGATGCGGTTGTAGTTGGGGTGCGGCTCGGCACCGAATACGGTGATGTCGTAGAGATCCGGCGTGATCTTCAGCAGCTCCTCCAGCGTGCGCACGCCGGCCATGCCGTTGCCCACCATCACGAGCTTCATCTTCTTCATGCCGGACTCCATACAACAAAGCTGGTCTGCCCTTTGCTTTGCAAGGCATGTGCCAGCGATGAAGCTGGCCTTCAGACCTGCCGCAGCGTGAGAAATCAACCTCAAACGCCCAGCGACGCCCCACGCCGAAGCGTTTGCTAGCCCRGTGCGGGTGCACTCATCCCTGAAACTGCACCAAGATGAAGCCCCTCGTCCAAGGCCTTGCCTTGGTCGGTCCCCCCGAGGGGACGGCGATGCTTGCCGGCTCGACCGGCAAGCACATCGCCAGACGGGCCGGCTTGGGAGCGGCCCGGCGCTCGGCCCGCAATACCAACCGCTCACCTGACAACGACTCACGCGCATGCGCTTCGAACTCGATACCGGCCTGTCCAGCCTGCAGGGCAAGCGTCCTCGCAACGAGGACTTCGCCGGCGTGCAGGCGCCGGCTGCGCACGAGGCCGAGCGCGGCTGGGTCGCCGCCCTGGCTGATGGCGTCAGCGGGGGTGAGCATTCCAACGGCGATGGCCTGATGGCTGCCCAGACCTCGGTCATGAGCCTGCTGCGCGACTTCCACGGCGTGCCCGCCGACTGGGACACGAGCGTGGCGCTGGACCGCCTGCTCAGCCACCAGAACGCTTGGCTCGCCTCGCACAACCGCCGCCCCGGGCCGGACGGTCAGCCGCGCGAGGCGCTGACGACGCTGACGGCCATCGCACTGCGCGGTCGCCGCTACGCGTTGGCCCATGTGGGTGACAGCCGCGCCTGGCTGCTGCGCGACGGCCAATGCCTGCTGCTGACCCAGGACCACCGCATGGAGCGCCGTGACTTCGCCGGCCTCACGCGCGCCCTGGGCCTGGACGATGCGCTGCGCCTGGACCACAGCGCCGGCGAGCTCAAGGTGGGGGACCGCCTGCTGCTGACCAGCGATGGCGTGCACGGCTCCCTGCGCAGCCGCCAGATCGCCGACCTGTTGCGCACCACGCCCGGCGCACAGGCGGCGGCCGATGCGCTGACCGCTGCGGCACTGGCGGCTGGCAGCCACGACAACGCGACCGCCCTCGTCCTCGACGTCAAGGACCTGGCCGACCCGGGCCTGAACGACCTCGCGGCATTGGGCCGAACCTTGCCCAGCCCCGGGCCGCTCGGTGTCGGCGCGACGCTGGACGGCTACCAGGTCACCGCCGTCGTCGCCGACAACGGCGTGCACCGCCTTTTGCAGGCGCGCGAGCTTGCCACCGGGCGCCTCGTGGCCCTGAAGATGCTGCGCCCCGGCCGCGCCGACGATCCTGAAGAGCGCGCCATGCTGGCCCACGAGATCTGGCTGGGCCTGCGCCTGGCCGAGGCGCCCCGGCACCGTCKGCGTGGGGGTGAGAGCGGTTTTGTGCGCGTTCATGCGCCGGCCGATGGTGCCACCCACTTCTACGCCGTGTTCGACTGGCATGGCGGCCACACGCTGGAGCAACTGCTCGCCAAAGGCCCGCTGGATACGGTCCAGGCTCTGGGCCTGGCCAGCGCCGTCGCGCGCTCATTGAGCCTGCTGCATGCCGCCGGCGTCGTGCACCGCGACATCAAGCCGGCCAATCTGCATCTGGGTGAAGATGGCCAGTGGCGCGTGCTGGACCTGGGCGTCGCCCTGAGCCCACGCGCGCCCGCGGCCTCGCACGAGCTGCATGCCGGCACGCCCAGCTATATCAACCCCGAGCAATGGCAGGATCCGCCGACCCCGGCCGACGCGGGTTCTGACTTGTTTGCGCTGGGCGTGACCCTCTACCAGGCGCTGACGGGCCGCCTGCCCTATGGCGAGATCGAACCCTATCAACTGGCCCGCTATCGTCGCGAGCCGGCCAGCGTCAGCCGGCTGCAGCCCAGCGTGCCCATGCCGCTGGACCGTCTCGTCATGCGCGCCGTCGCTCGCGAGGCCAAGGCGCGTTTCGAGACGGCCGACGAGTTGCTGCTGGCGCTCGAGCGGCTGGCCGCGCGCGACCAGCCCGCCTCCGCGCGCCCGCCCAAGGCCGCGCGCGAGGCGGTGAGCGTCTGGCAGGTCGGCCTGGGCCTGTCCGTGCTGCTCAACCTGCTGCTGATTGCCTGGCTGGCCTTCCTGCCGCGCTAGGGCCTGTTAACGCTACGGCAACGCGACCCCTTGCCGTAGCGTTAACAGGCCCTATTCAGAGCCCGAGGCGGTCGCGGTTGATGCCCTTGACCTCGACATCAAACGTGCAGGAGCCGCTGGCCTGGCCGGTCGTGAACTCGACAGTGCCTGCCGCATGGCCGACCGTGTCTTTCATCTCGAAGCGCGTGAAGTGGAATTTGCCGGCCGTCACGCGCTGGCTCTTGCCTTGCACGCGGATGACCGAGCGCCACAGCGACTCCATGGACAGCGTGTAGTCGCCTGGGCCCGTGATGTCGACGGTCTTCAGCTCGACGTTGCTGGTCGGGGCTTCGCCGCCGTCCAGCGTCATCAGCCGAAAGCGCGACAGCCTGCCCGTCGCGCCCGCCTTGCCGCTGGGCGAGTAGTTGAAGTCGGCGTAGCTGTCGGAGACGCGGATGTCGGCGCCGGCAATCTTGCAGCTGGTGGCGGCCTGGGCGCCGGCGGCCAGACCGACGAGGGTGAGGGCGATGAGGGTCTTCATGCGCCCAGTGTGCCGAGCGTTGCGCGTCGGGCTGTCCCTCGCGCGAGGGGCAGCCGCGACTCAGATGCGTTGGTAATGCACCGGATCGGCGTCCTGGCCGGCCGTGGCGGCTTGGCGTGCGCGGCCACCTTTCTCGGCCCAGGTGCGCGTCCAGCGGATCTGCATGACGCGCATGACGCCCAGCATCAAAACAGCCAACACCGCGAAGACGACAAAACCCCACATATAAGTGCCCGCATGCTGCTTGGACATGCCCATCAGATTGGGCACYAGGCCGCCGCCCAGGGCGCCGATCTCGCCGATCATCGAGCCGGCCACGGCCGTGGCCGCGGGCCAGCGCAGCGGCACCAACTGGAAGAGGGCGCCATTGCCCGCGCCCAGGGCCGCGAAGCAGACGATGAGCAGCAGCGTCGTCAGCACGAGGGACCCGCTGCTCATGCCGATCAGGGCCAGCGTGATCGCGACGACGACCAGCACGAAGGTCAGCATGTTGACGCCGCCCCAGCGGTCCGACAGCCAGCCGCCCACCACGCGCACCGCCGCGCCCATGAAGGCCGCCAGCATGGTCAGCTGGCCGGCCTGCACCTTGGAGACGCCGAACTGGTCGTAGTAGTAGGTGGGCAGGAAGGTGGTGAGGCCGATGAAGCCGCCGAAGGTCACGCCGTAGATCAGGCTGAAGGCCCAGCCATCCTTCTCGAACAGGCAGGCGACGTGCTCGCGCAGCGAGGCATGCGCGTCGACATCGGGCGGCTCCTTGGCGAAGACGATCATGACCAGCATTGGCACYAGGATGGCGGCCGCCGCGAAGGCATAGACCGTCTGCCAGCCATAGGCCTGGGCCAGCGGCGGCGCGACGAGCACCGACACCGCCGTGCCGACATTGCCCGCGCCCACCAGGCCCATGGCCAGGCCCTTGTACTGCGGCGGGAACCAGCCCGAGCCCAGGCTCAGCGCCACGCCGAAGCTGGCGCCGGCAATGCCCAGCAGCACGCCCATGGCCAGCAGGTCGTCATAGCTCTTCACCATGAAGAAGCCATACAGCATGGCCACGGCGATCATGCCCATCTCGACCAGCGTCGCGTTCTTGCGGCCGATGTATTGCGACAGCAGACCGAGCGGGAAGCGCATCAGCGCGCCGGCCATGATCGGGATCGACAGCATCAGCCCCTTCTGGGCCGGTGTCAGGTGATAGGTCTCGCTGATGAAGGGCGCCAGCGCGCCATTGAGCACCCAGATGCAGCAGGAGAACGCGAAGTAAAGGAAGGCGGCGAACAGCGTGGGGCTGTGGCCGGCTCGTTTGAAGTTCTGGAATGCGGACATCTTGGGCTCTATCGTGCTGGCTGCACGCGCCCACGCCAACCCACCGGTCGCGTGCCAGGGCGGCAAGGACGTGCAGCGGGAGGGTTTCCGCACCATTGCGGGAACCACGGCCGATACTTGCAAGCCTCATGCCCACCCGCCGGCAACGTCGCTGGCCTGTTTCTTGCGCCGTTTTGGGGCGTGAAGCCTGAAGCCATGCCTGATACCGCCGCTCCTACCTCGCTGCCCCTGCTGCCCTCGCTGATCTGCAGCCCTGAAMCGCCGCCCCAGGTGGCCGCTTTGCAGGCCCTGGGCTGGTCTGTGTGCACCGTTTCGGAGCTTGCGCCGCCCGCCGACGGTCCGGCCGTCGGGCTGCTCTGGTGCCCGGACCGCACCGCCTTGGCGCAGCTTCTGCACTCGGAGCGGGCTTTCGGCTTGCCCGTGGTGCTGCTGTCGCCGCCGCCTCAGGGGCCCGAGCGGCAGGCTGCGCTGGCCCGCGGTGCCGTGCAATGGCTGCCGGCCGATGTGGATGCCAGCGTGCTGGGCGAGGCCTTGCTGTGGGCGCGTGATCTGACTGCCCAGCAGCAGGCCCGCGAGCTCGCCGCCCAGGCCAAGCTGGACGAGCGCAAGTGGACAGAACGTGCCAAGGGCCTGTTGATGCAGGCCCGCGGCATCGACGAGGCGGCCGCCTTCGCGCTGTTGCGCAATACCGCGATGCAGACCCAGTCCAAGTTGCCCGAGGTGGCGCGTGGTGTCGTGCACACGAGCGAGCTGGCCGAAGCGCTGGAGCGCGCCGGCGCCCAGCGCATGCTGAGCCAGCGCCTCGTCAAGCTGCAGGCCCTGCGCCAGTGGCCGCGCCTCACGCCGCCCGAGCGCCGCGAGGCCCAGGCCCTGCTGGACGCGTCGGCCGAACGCGTGGCGGCCAATCTCGCCCGGCTGGCCGAGCTGCTGCGCCACGATCTGGCCGAGGAGTTGTCTGCCGTATCGGCCGCCTGGGCTCAGCTGGACGCCGCGCTGGCCAACCGCCAGCCCGACCTCGGCCGCAGCGACCGGGCAGCCCAGCGCCTGCTGGAAAGCAGCGAGACGCTGGTCGCCCGCCTGTCCGAACGCGCCGGCCAGCGCCCGGTCGGCCTGTTGGCTCAGGTCACGCGGCTGCGCTTGTTGAGCCAGCGCCTGGCCAAGGAGGGCCTGCTCGCCCAGGTCATGCCAGGCCACGACGCCAGCGGCCTCGCCGCGGGGCTCGATGAATTCATCAAGGCCTATGACGGCGTGCGCGCCGCGCCACTCGCAGGCCCGACGCTGCAACCAGCCTTCAAGGACGTGGACGAGGCCTGGCTGCTGCTGCTGCGTGGCCTGCGCGTCGAGCAGGGCGACGCGGTGCAGCGCATGCACCAAGGCAGCGAGAGGCTGCTGCAGGCGCTGGAGGCGTTGATTCAGGCGTTGCAGGGGTCGTTGCAGTTGATCTTGGGGTGAGGTGGGGTTTTGGATTGGATGCTTTTGCCCGGCGTGCGTTTGCTCGCTGCATTGCCGGGAGTCCGTCCCGGCGGCCGGGTAACTTTCTTCTGCGGCGCCAGAAGAAAGTCACCAAAGAAGAGGCGCTGAACCGCACACGATCGCGACGCCGCCAAGAGCGGCGCGCGAAAACGCCCGATGACATTGCRCCCAGACGCGACCCGCTGAGCTCTCGCTGCTGTCCCTATGACGAGCACCAAGCATCGCCTCTTCAAGCCGCTTAACGCCGGCTGCACGCCGGGCTCATCAGGAAATGCAGCGTCGCCCGAGCGACGCTGCATTCGGACTTCTCGTGAGCACGGCGTGCAGCCGCGCGTCGGACGGCCGATCGGTGCGATAAGACGGACTGGTGATAAGTCAGACGCGAGAGCGCAGCGGCTCGCTTCGGGGTGCGGCACGATTCGAGCAACGCGAGCGCCTGATCCCGCTCGAGTGCGGATTGCATTGAGCGCTCCTCTTTTGGTGACTTTTCTCTGGCGCGTCAGAGAAAAGTTACCCGCCCTCGCGGGGCGGATTCCCGCGGCAATGCACCGGGTCGGAAGGCTCCTCGCAAAAGCAACCTCCGTATTTCGACCCCGACACAATCTGCCGATCCGCCCGATACATCGCGGCGATGCAATGCCTTCATCCGACACAGAAGGAGCTGCGATGCACCACGACCACGATCACGACGCCAAGCATGACCACGACCTGGGCCTGGCCCACGACCTGAGCCGCCTGCACCAGCAGGCCTTCGAGCGGCGGACCGCGCTGCGCTGGCTGCTCGGCGCGGGCGCCGTGTCGCTCAGCGGCGCCGGCGCGATGGCGTTGACCGGCTGCGGCGGTGGCGGCAGCAGCGCGACGAGCGACTCATCGTCCTCTTCTTCATCGGGCTCCTCCGGCGGCAGTTCCGGCACAACGACCAGCAGCTGCTCCGTCATTCCCAGCGAGACCGAAGGCCCCTACCCGGGCGACGGTTCCAACACCGCCAACGGCAGCGTCGCCAACGCGCTGGCCCTGTCGGGCATCGTGCGCAGCGACATCCGCGCCAGCATCGCCGGCGCCAGCGGCATCGCCACGGGCGTGCCGCTTCAGGTCATCATCGAGCTTGTGAACACCAATGCCTCCTGCGCCGACCTGTCTGGCTATGCCGTCTACCTCTGGCATTGCGATGCGCTGGGTCGCTATTCGATGTACTCCAGCGGCGTGACGGGCGAGAACTACCTTCGCGGCGTGCAGGCCACCGCCACTGACGGCACGGCCACCTTCCAGACCATCTACCCGGGCTGCTACTCGGGCCGCGTGCCCCACATCCACTTCGAGGTCTACCGCAGCACGACGACGGCGACCAACTGGAACAACAAGCTGCGCACCTCGCAGCTGTGCTTCCCGTCGGACTCGAACACCGCCGTCTACGCCACCAGCGGCTATGGCAACAGCGCGGCCAACAACAATGCCATCAGCCTGTCCAGCGACGGCATCTTCAGCGACGGTTATTCGACGCAGCTCGCGACGATGACGGGCTCGGTCAGTGCCGGTTATGTGGCCCGTTTGAAAGTAGGTATTGCCGCATGAGTGGAATCGAGCGCCGGGCCGCCCCTCGCCGAGCCGCATCCCCTCGAGGGATCGGTCGGTGTACCCACCGGACGAGGGGCTGACATGCATTGCCTCGTTGTCGACGATGACGCCGAGATCCGCACCAGCCTGACGGTCTATCTGGAAGGCTTTGGCTGGCGGGTCAGTGCGGCGGCCGACGGACGGGGCATGCGCCAGCAGCTGACGAGCGACCAGGTCGATGTCATCGTGCTCGATCTGATGCTGCCCGGCGAAGACGGCCTGGCGCTGCTGCGCTGGCTGTCCACGCAGGCCGATGCGCCGCCGGTGCTGATGCTGACCGCACGCGGCGACACCATGAGCCGCGTCGTCGGCCTGGAGCTCGGCGCCGACGACTACCTCGCCAAGCCCTTCGAGCCGCGCGAATTGGTCGCGCGCTTGCAGGCCCTGGTGAGGCGGGCCAACAAGGGCGGCCAGACCCTGGCCGAAGACACACGCCTGCTGCGCTTCGGCCGCTGGCGCTTCGACCGCATGACGCGCCAGCTCATCAATGCCGACGACGTCGGCATTGCCCTCTCCAGCGCCGAGTTCCGGCTCCTCGGCGCCTTCGTGCAGCGACCGGGCCGCGTGCTCAGCCGTGACCAGCTCATCGAGCTGACCCGCGCACCCGGCGTCGAGGTCAACGACCGCAGCATTGACCTGGCCGTGTCGCGCCTGCGTGCCAAGCTCGGCGACACGGCGCGCGAGCCGTCGCTGATCCGCACCGTGCGCGGCGAGGGCTATCTTTTTGATGCCGAGGTGAGCCCGTGCTGAAGCCATGGAAAGACTGGGATCGCCTGGGTCTGCGGCTGTTCCTTTTGATGTGGGCCGCGTTGGCGCTGAGCCATCTGGCGGCCTGGAGCCTCGTGGCGCAGACGCTGCACGGGCCGGGCATGGACGGGCGTCCCGGGCCACCCCCGATGCATGCCAACAGAGGCCCGATTTCTCCGCCGGCTGGTGGCTTTGACGACGCCGGCCCGCCACCGCGCGGTGAACACGTCGCCCGCGTGCCCACCTTCCCGTCGCTGCCGCCCAGCTTGCCCTGGCGCTCCAGCCTGCTGGATTACGGTGTGCGCCTGCTCGTCATCGCGTTGGCGGCTTGGTGGGGTTCGCGCTGGCTGGCCCAGCCTGTGCGCCGCCTCGTTGCCGCGGCGCAGGGGCTGACGCCGGCGCTCGCCCAGGGCCGCCCGGCGCCCGCGCTCGATGAGGCAGACGGCACGCGCGAGGTGCGTGACGCCGCGGCCGTGTTCAACCGCATGGCGGCCGAGCTGAGCGGCCAGTTCGAGGAACGCGGCCTGATGATCGCGGCCATCTCCCACGACCTGCGCACGCCGCTGACGCGCATGCGGCTGCGGCTGGAGACGGGCGAGGTGGAAGCCGGCGTGCGCGAGCGCTGCGTGGAGGACATCCGCGAGATGAACCGGCTGGTGGAGAGCGTCATCGAGGTGTTCCGTCCCGCCGAGGCGGCCGAGGCCCAGCGCGTCGATCTGTCGGCCCTGGCCCAGTCCGCTGTCGACGACCTGGCCGAGACGGGCGCCACTGTCAGTTTCACCGGCCCGCCGGCTGTCGTGCGAGCCGATCCGGTCGCCCTGCGTCGCGTGGTCGACAACCTCGTCGGCAATGCGCTGCGCTATGCCGGCCAGGCTGAGGTCAGCGTCGATCTGTCGGCCGGTGTGACGCGGCTGGTGGTGGAAGACAACGGCCCCGGCATCCCGGAAGCCGAGCTGGAGCGCGTGCGCCAGCCCTTCCGCCGCGTCGAGGGCTCGCGCAATCGCCAAACCGGCGGCACGGGGCTGGGCCTGTACATCGCTCAGCAACTGGTGCGCCGGCAGGGCGCATTGCTGGTGCTCAGCAACCGGCCAGAAGGTGGGTTGCGCGTGGAAGTCGTCTTCTAGGCGCCTCGCGCATAGCGCGCCGGTGGCTGGCCCACGTGGCGCGTGAAGGCCACGCTGAAGGTGCTGGCCGAGCTGTAGCCGACGCGCTCGGCCACGTCGGCCACGCCCAGGCTCTCGTCGCGCAGCAGCCGCCGCGCCAGAGCCATGCGCCAGGCCAGCAGATAGCTCATCGGCGCGACGCCCACCGCGCGGTTGAAGCGTTCGAAGAAGGCTGAGCGCGACAGGGCCGCCTCCCTGGCCAGTGAGGTGACGGTCCAGGGCTGGGCCGGCGCTTCGTGCAATCGGCGCAGCGCGGCGGCCAGGCGCACGTCGGCCAGGCCGCGCACCAGGCCCGGCGACGCGGCGGTGCCGGCCGCACAGCGCAGGGCCTCGATGAGCAACACCTCCAGCAGCCGCGCCAGCACCTCGTCGCGCGCCGGCCGCTCGGCGCCGGTTTCGTCGATGAGCAGCCGTACCAGCGCCGTCAACCGCGGCTCGCCGCGCACATGCATCAGCTGGGGAAGCAGCGGGACCAGCAAGGCCGCATCCGGCGAGCCGAAGCTGCAATGCCCCACCAGCAGCCGCACGTCGGCTGGGACGTCCGCGTTGCCGACGCGGTAGCTGCCGTCCGCCAGCCGCTCGGGCAGTGTCAGGGGCAAGTCCGCCGCCGCCGGGCCGGCGCTGCTGGTCGTGAAGGGCAGCGCTGCGGGCACGAGGGCGAAGTCGCCGGCTTGCAGGTCCAGCGGCGGTTGCCCGTCGACCGTGAGGCGGCACGCGCCTTCCAGCACGACGGCATAGAAAGGCAGGCCGGCGTCCGTGCGGCGCACCCGCCAGTCGCCCGCACCGGCAACCACCTTGGAAAAGCGTGCGCCGGGCTGCAGGAGACCGACGACTTCGGCGAGGGGATCGGTCACGACAGGACGTTTGCCAATGTTTTGCGGACTTTTGATTGTAGGCAGTCCTGCTGCGTCGCCCTATCGTGGCGCATCCCCCAACCCCCAGGAGTTCCCCATGAAAACCGTGCTCATCACCGGCTGCTCGTCCGGCTTTGGCCTCGAAACCGCACGCCATTTCATCGACCAGGGCTGGCAGGTCATCGCGACGATGCGCACGCCGCGCGACGATCTGCTGCCGCGCAGCGAACGCCTGCGCGTGCTGCCTCTGGACGTGACCGACGCCGCCAGCATCCGCTACTGCGTGGACGCGGCGGGTCCCATCGACGTGCTGGTCAACAACGCCGGCATCGGCCTGCTGGGCGCGCTGGAAGGCATCCCGATGGCACAGGTGCGCGAGATCTTCGAGGCCAATACCTTCGGCACGATGGCGATGACTCAAGCCCTGTTGCCGCAGATGCGCCAGCGCCGCTCGGGCGTCGTCATCAACGTCACGTCCAGCGTGACGCTGAAGGCGTTGCCGCTACTGGCCGTCTACACGGCGAGCAAGGCGGCGGTGAATGCGTTCACCGAGTCGCTGGCGCTGGAGCTGCATCCCTTCGGCATCCGCGCCTGCGTCGTGCTGCCGGGCCGCTCGCCCACCACCCGTTTCGCCGAGAACGCGCGCTCGCGCATGCAGGGCAGCATTCCCGAGGCCTATGCGGAGCTGGCCGAGCGTGTGTTTGCCAGCTGGGCGCAACAGCCGGCGGGCGAGGTCACGCATGGGCAGGATGTGGCCCTGGCTGTGTGGCGCGCGGCCACGGACCCCAGCTGCCCGATGCGCCTGCCCGCAGGTGCCGACGCGGTGGCGTTGGCGGCCTGACGGCTCAGGCGGCCGGGGCGAGGCGCGGCGTCAGGCCTCGCGACGCGCAGAAGTCACGGTAGCCGGCGATCACGTCGGCCGTCGTGATGTGCCGTTGCACCGTGCCGTCGGCCGCCACGTAGTCCACGTCGCCACGCACGATGACATGCAGCACCAGCACCTCGTYGCCGACCGCCTCCCAGCTGTCGACATTGCCGACGGGCTCGAAGACATAGTCGCCGGCGCCGATGACGCGGCCGTCGTCCAGGCGGCGCTGGCCCTGCAGGTTCAGGCCGTGCACCTCGCCGTGGTGGCGGTGCAGCGTCAACTTCGTTCCAGGCGTGAGCCGCATCAGCTCCACCCAGCCGCCATCGGCAAGGAATTGCAGCGGCAGCGACCACTTGCCCGGGCCTTCGGGGATCCAGGCGTCCAGGCCGGCGCGCTGCAATGCTGCGTCGACATGGGGCCGGACATGGGGTTGCAGGCCGTCGAAGGGTGTCGTCATCGCGCTCATGGCAATCTCCTGTGTTGCAGGGCGCTAGAGTGCCGGCTTGCATGGCTCTACAAAAGAGCCAAATTGAAGAGAAGACATGGAGCCAAGCCTGGAACTCGATCTGCAGCTCGCCGCGCGCGGTTCGCGCCTGGCCAGCCTGCATGCGGCGCTGCGTGACGCCATCGCCAGCGGGCGCCTTGCACCTGGGCTGCGCCTGCCGTCGTCACGCGAGCTGGCGGCGCAGGTGGGCGTGTCACGCAACACCGCGGTGGCCGCCTATGAGTTGCTGGCGTCCGAGGGCTGGCTGGAGTCGCGCGGCGCGGGCGGCAGCTTTGTGGCCGAGCTGCCGCGGGCCGCGGTGGGCGTTTCGGACCGCGCCAGCGTCGCGCCCTGGGCCGACAGCCGCTGGCTGCGCGGCGAGAGTGGCGGGTGGCCGGCAGCGCTCACCAGCGGCCCGGCACCGGCCTATCACTTCAAGACCGGCATGCCGGACACGGCGAGCTTTCCTTTTGACGTGCTGCGCCGCCTGCAGACGCGCACGCTGCAGGCCGCCGCGCGCGAGCCGGCAAGCTACCCGCCGGCGCAGGGCCTGCCGGCGCTGCGGGCCGCCATCGCGGGCCATGTGTCGTCGTCCCGCGCGGTGGCTTGCACGGCGGACGACGTGGTCATCACGGCCGGGGCGCAGCAGGCCTTCGACCTGATCGCGCGCGTGCTGGTCACGCCGGGTCAGACGCTGGCCGCTGTCGAGAACCCAGGCTACCCGCCGCTGCGCGCGGCCCTGCTGGCTGCGGGGGCGAGGCTCGCGCCGATACCGCTGGACGCTGAAGGGCTGGTCGTGAGCGCCCTGCCGACGGAGACACGCATCGTCTGCGTGACGCCGTCGCACCAGGCGCCGCTGGGCATGGCGATGTCGCTGCCGCGCCGGCGCGACCTGCTGAACTGGGCCGCCGGGCACCACGCCGTCGTCATCGAGGACGACTACGACGGCGAGTTCCGCTTCACGTCGCGGCCCTTGGACGCGCTGAAGACCCTGGACCGGGATGGCCGCGTCTTCTATGTCGGCACCCTGTCCAAGAGCATGCTGCCGGCGCTGCGCCTGGGCTATGTCGTTGCACCGGCCTGGGCGCGCGAGGCGCTGGTGGCGGCCAAGCATGCGGCGGGCTTTGGCACGCCGGCGCTGACCCAGGCCGCCGTGGCCGACTTCATCGTCGAGGGCCATCTGCTGCGGCATGTGCGCCGCATGCGGGGCGAGTACGCCGAGCGGCGCCGTGTGTTGGAGCAGATGCTGAAGCGCCATCTGGGCGATCGGGTGGAAATCTTCTCCGCCATTGCGGGCCTGCACCTGGCGGTGGCGCTGCCCGGCGTCGATGCCGACGAGCTGACGCGTCGCGCCTGGGCCGCCGGCGTCGGCGTCGAGCCGCTGAGCCGCTACTGGCTGGGCGCGGGCGGTGTGCAGGGGCTGGTGCTGGGCTACGGCAGCGTCACGGCGGCGCGCATTCCCGAGGCCGTGCGGCGCCTCGCAAAAGCGCTTGGCACCCTCTGAATCGCTGAACTTGGCTCTGTGACCGGGCGACCGGACTGCCTAGGCTGCAGGCCTGGCAAATCACGGAGCACACGATGGCCCACTTCATGTGCCGCACCTGCGGCACCGAACACGACGACAGCGCCCAGCCGCCGGGGCTGTGCCGCATCTGCAGCGACGAGCGTCAGTACGTCGGCTGGCAAGGGCAGGCCTGGACGACCCATGACGAGCTGGCCACCCTCCATCGCAACCGGCTGGAGATGGATCACACGCTGTTCGGCATCGGTGTCACGCCGGGCTTCGCGATTCCGCAGCGGGCGCTGCACCTGCCCGACGCAGGTGTGTTGTGGGAGAGCACGGCCCTCGTCACAGAAGAGGCGGTGGCTGAGCTGAAGCGGCGCGGTGGTGTGGAGCGCATCGCGATCTCCCACCCGCACTTCTATTCGGCCATGGTGCGCTGGAGCGAGGCGTTGGGCGGCGTGCCGATTTTCGTGCACGAGAACGACCGGGAGTGGGTGGCGCGCTGTTCGCGCTGGGTGGAGTTTTGGCGCGGCGACACGCTGGACCTGGGCCGCGGCGCGACGCTGTTGCGTTGCCCGGGGCACTTCCCGGGCAGCACGGTGCTGCACTGGTCTGGTGGCGGAAAGTCGCTGTTGCTGGCGGGTGATGCGCTGCATGTGGCGCAGGACCGGCGGCATGTCAGCTTCATGTACAGCGTGCCCAACCATGTGCCGGCAAGGCCGGCGTTGGTGAGGGAGACGCAGGCGAGGCTGCGGGGTGTTCAGTTTGACGACGTGTATGGGTTCACGTGGGGGCTGAACATCATTGGCGGCGCGAGGGCGGCGGTGGATGCGTCGTTTGAGCGGTACTTTGAAGTGGTAGGTGGGTAGGTAGTTGGTTGGATGCTTTGCGCAGCGGGTGTTTGCTCGGTGCATTGCCGGGAGTCCCGCCCGGCAGCGGGGTACCTTTCTTCTGCGGGGCCAGAAGAAAGTCACCAAAGAAGAGGCCCTGAACCGCATACGAGCACCACACCGCCAGGATCGGCGCGCGAAAACTCTCACTTCCATTTCGGGCAGACGCGACCCGCTGCGCTCTCGCTGCTGTCCCTRTGACGAGCATCAAGGATCGCCCCTTCACGCCGSTTAACGTCGGCTGCACGCCGAACTCRTCARSGAATRCYGCGTCGCTSGGGCGACGCTTCAGCGGGTGGGCACGAGTCGCGTCGCCCGCGCGACGCTGTATTTGGTTTTSTGGTGAGCMCGGCGTGCAGCCGCGCGTTAAGCGGGCAGGTGGTGCGATGGATGGTGCTGGYGACAGGGACAGCAGCGAGAGCGCAGCGGGTCGCGTCGTCCCGCAACGCCATTGGGCGTTTTCGCGCGCCGCTGACGGCGGCGCCGCGATGGTGTGCGGTTCAGGGCCTCTTCTTTGGTGACTTTCTTCTGGCCCCGCAGAAGAAAGTTACCCGGCCGCCGGGACGGACTCCCGGCAATGCAGCGAGCAGACGCGCTCTGCGCAAAAGCAGCCCGCCCGCAGCCATCAAGCCATCAAGCCGCCTGCTCCACATGCGCATGCCTTGTGTACAGGAAGTCGATGACCTCCTTGCGCGCAGCCACATAGCGAGCGTCTTCCGCCAGCTCCACCCGCACCCGCGGCCGCGGGATGCCGACTTCCAGAATCTCGCCAATCGTCGCCGCCGGCCCGTTGGTCATCATGACGATGCGATCCGACAGCAGCACGGCTTCGTCCACGTCGTGGGTCACCATGACGACCGTGCTCTGCGTGCGCGCGACGATCTTCAGCAGCTCGTCCTGCAGCTTGGCGCGGGTCAGCGCGTCCAGCGCACCGAAGGGCTCGTCCATCAGCAGCACCTTGGGCTCCATGGCCAGGGCTCGGGCGATGCCGACGCGCTGCTTCATGCCGCCCGAGATTTCGTGCGGGCGCTTGTGCAGCGCGTGGCTCATGCCCACCAGCTCCAGCGCGGCGCGGGCGCGCACCTTGAGCTGGGCGGGGCTCTCCTTGCCGCTGAAGACGGACTCGACCGCCAGCAGCACGTTGTCCAGGCAGGAGAGCCAGGGCAGCAGCGAGTGGTTCTGGAAGACGACGGCACGCTCGGGCCCCGGTGCGGCGATCTCGCGGCCGTCGCAGATCAGCGCGCCCGAGGTTGGCGCCAGCAGGCCGGCGATCAGGTTCAGCAGCGTCGACTTGCCGCAGCCCGAGTGGCCGATCAACGTGATGAACTCGCCGCGCTGCACGTCGAGATTGACGTCCTGCAGCGCATGGAAGCGCCCCTTGCGGGTGGTGAAGACCATCTCGGCGGCTTGCACTTGGATGAAGGGCTTCATGGCATCAGTCCTCGAAGGTGAAGTGCTTGGCAAGAGACATCAGGAACCATTCGAGCAGCAGCCCGACGGTGCCGATGACGAAGATGGCGATGATGATGTGGGCGACGTTGAGGTTGTTCCATTCGTCCCAGACCCAGAAGCCGATGCCGACGCCGCCGGTCAGCATCTCGGCCGCGACGATGACGAGCCAGGCCGTGCCCACCGACAGGCGCACGCCGGTCAGCACATAGGGCAGCACCGCGGGCAGCAGGATGCGCGTGATGACCTTCCACTCGGACAGGCGCAGCACGCGGGCGACGTTGAGGTAGTCGACCGGCACGCGCTGCACGCCGACGGCTGTGTTCACCACCATGGGCCAGATCGAGCAGATGAAGATGGTCCAGATCGCGGCCGGATTCGCGCTCTTGAACACCAGCAGGCCGATGGGCAGCCAAGCCAGCGGCGACACCGGCTTGAGCAGCGCGATCAGCGGCGACACCATGCGGTTGGCGAACTCGAAGCGGCCGATGATGAAACCCAGCGGGATGCCGACGAGGGCCGCCAGGCCGAAGCCCATGCCGACGCGCGACAGCGAGTTCAGGATGTTCCAGCCGATGCCCTGGTCGTTCGGGCCCTTGCGATAGAACGGGTCGGAGAAGAGCTGCACGGCGGCATCGAAGGTTGCTGCCGGGGTGGGGAAGCTGCCGCCCTTCATGGTGGCCAGGCCCCAAAGACCAATGAGCAGGGCCATGCCGAGGACGGGGGGCAGCACGCGCATCGCCAGCGCACGCCAGTCGTAGGGCGTGCGTTTCGGTGCAGGCTTGGGCATCTCGGCGGGTGCGGCAACCGCGGGGCGGTTGGCGCTGGCGGTGGTGGTGGATGCAGAAGCCGCAACGGCTTCGCCCGGGGAGTGGAAGACTGCGGAGACCATGATTAAGCCTTGATCTTGAAGCCGTCGGCGTACTTCGCCGGGTCCTTGCCATCCCAGACAACGCCGTCGATCAGCTTGCTGGTGCGGAAGTCACTCTTGGGCACGTTGATGCCCATGGCGCTGGCCACTTGCTTGTAGAGCGCCGTCTGGTTGACCTGCTTGGCCACCGCCAGGTAGTCAGGGTGGGACTTGAGCAGGCCCCAGCGCTTGTGCTGGGTCAGGAACCACATGCCGTCGGACAGGTAGGGGTAGTTCACCGTCCCGTCGTTGAAGAACTTCATGTGGTTGGGGTCGTCCCAGGTCTTGCCCAGGCCATTCTGGTAGCGGCCCAGGATGCGCTGGTTGATCGCGTCGACGCCGGTGTTGATGTAGGCCTTCTGCGCGACCGTCTCCGCCATCTTCAGCTTGTTGGACAGGCTGGCGTCGATCCAGCGGCTGGCCTCCAGCACGGCCATCATGAC
>NZ_JBFUMO010000002.1:0-51165 GCF_054049355.1 Roseateles sp. P5_E11
ATCGGATACGACGATCTGGCGCCCTACTACGACAAGGTCGAGATGCTGGTCGGCATCTATGGCAGCAACGAGGGCCTGGAGAACACACCCGACTCGCCCGAGGGCTGCCTGCTGCCCGCGCCGGCGATGCGCGTGGGCGAGCGCCTCATCAAGAAGCATGCGGCGACGCTGGGCGTGCCCGTCGTGCCCATCCACCGCGCGGTGCTGACGAAAAAGCTCGACGACGCCCGCATCCCCGCCCTGCTGCATCCCGGCAACCCGCGCGCTCAAGGTTTGGTCGCCCAGGCCATGCGCGACCGCGCCGCCTGCTTCTGGGCCACGCCCTGCGGGCGCGGCTGCAGCATCGGCGCCACCTACCAGAGCCCGGCGGTGCACCTGCCGCCGGCGGTGGCCAGCGGCAATCTGGACGTGCTCTGCGACGCCATGGTCTACGAGGTGACGACCGCCAGCGGCAAGGCCAGCGGCGTGCGCTTTGTCGACCGCAAGACCGGCAAGCACATCAAGGCCAAGGCCCGCGCCGTCGTGCTGGCGGCCAGCGCCTGCGAATCGGTGCGCATCCTGCTGAACAGCAAGCCGGGGGGCCTCGCCAACGCCAGCGGCAAGCTCGGCCGCTACATCATGGATACCGTTGGCAGCGACCTGTCGGGCCAGGTGCCAGGCCTGGAAGCCTTGCCGCCCCACAACGAGGACGGCGCCGGCGGCGGCCACGCCTATTCGCCCTGGTGGCTTTACCAGCAGCAGGGCCGCGACTGGCACAAGAAGCTGGGCTTTCCGCGCGGCTATCACATCGAGATCAGCACAGGCCGGCGCATGCCGACCTCGGGCACCGGCGCGGGCCTGGAGTGGCTGACCCAGGGCAGCTATGGCGCGCGCTTCAAGCAGGACGTGAGGCGGCTGTACGGCTCCTTCGTCCACTTCGCCGGCCGCGGGGAGATGATCCCCAACGAGCAGTCCTGGTGCGAAATTGACCCGACGGTGAAGGACCGTTTCGGCATCCCGGTGCTGCGCTTTCACTGGCAGTGGGCCGAGCACGAGACCCGCCAGGCTGCGCACATGCAAAGGACCTTTGCCGACATCATCACCGCCATGGGCGGCCGCGTGCAGGACGGCGGGCCGGAACTGGACGGGGCCAAGGCCATCGCGCCGGGCGGTTCCATCATCCACGAGGTCGGCGGCGCCATCATGGGCGCGGATGCGCGCAACTCGGTCACGAATAGCTGGGGTCAGACCTGGGACGTGCCCAACCTCTTTCTGTCCGACGGGGCGCCCTTCGCGTCCAACGCCGACAAGAACCCGACGCTGACCATCATGGCCCTGGCCTGGCGCCAGGCGGACCACATCGTCGAGCGCATGCGCAAGAAGGAGCTCTGAGCATGGACCGCAGACAGACCCTGCAATGGATGCTGGCCGCCAGCGCCGCCATGGGCGTGGAGGTGTCGGCCGGCGCTACGCCCGCTGCGCGCAAAGGCAAGGGCTATGGCACGGATCCTCAACTCACCAGGACCTACCGCAGCGGCGAGCTGTGGCCGCTGACCTTCACGGCTGATCAGGCGCGCGCCGCGCAGGCGCTGTGTGGCCTCATCATCCCGGCCGACGAATACTCACCCAGCGCCGCGCAGCTCAAGGTCCACCTCTTCATCGACGAGTGGATCAGCGCGCCCTACCCAGATCAGGTCAAGGACAAGGACGTCATCGTCGCGGGCCTGGGTTGGCTGGACGCCGAGAGCCGCTTGCGCTTCGGCAAACGCTTCGCCGAACTCGATGTCACCGCGCAATCGCAGATCGCCGACGACATCTGCTGGGTGCAGAAGGCCAAGCCTGAGCGCGCCGCCGCGGCACGCTTCTTCAAGCGCTTCCGCGACCTGACGGCCGGGGGCTTCTACACGACGCCCGAGGGTTCGAAGGACCTCGGCTTCGTCGGCAATGTCCCATCCGTCACCTTCGACGGCCCCCCTCTCAAAGTCCTTCAGATCGTCGGAGTGGGATGAAACTGCCCCTCGCCCAGTCTTGCCGCGCTGCACGCCGGCAAGCCCAGTCGGTCTTGCAGACCGCGCTGCGGCAGTGCCGCAGCCCTTCGGCAGGCACATTCCGTCCACTGGACGGGATGTGTCCGGCCTCAGCCCCCGAGGGGACGGCGATGCGTGCCGGTTCGACCGGCCCGCACATCGCCCAACGGGCCGGCTCGGGAGCGGCCCAGCGCTCGGCCCGAACACCAATTCATAGGACACCGATATGAAGACCACCCTCCTCGCAGCCAGCCTCGCTGTCGCCACCGCTGCCCACGCCGCCGACATGAATATCAACACGCTGAGCGCCGAAGAAACCGCCGCCGGCTGGAAGCTGCTGTTCGACGGCAAGACGCTGGAGAACTGGCGTGCGAGCGACGCGCCCGGGAGCTTCAGCGTCAAGGACGGTGCCCTCATCGTGCAGGGCCCGCGCTCCCACCTCTTCTACGTCGGCCCCGTGCAGCAGCACGACTTCAGGAACTTCGAGTTCAAGGCCGACGTGATGACCTTTGCCAAGGCCAACTCCGGCGTCTATTTCCACACCAAGTGGCAGGACGTCGGCTGGCCCAGCCTGGGCTACGAGGTGCAGGTCAACAACTCCCACAGCGACCCCAGCCGAACCGGCGGCCTGTGGGGCGTGCAGGACTTCCCCAAGGTCATCGCCCCCGACGGCCAATGGTTCACGCTGACCATCCGCGTCGAGGGCAAGCACGTCACCACGTTCGTCGGTGCCGAGAAGACAGCCGACTACACCGAAGAGTCGCCCATCGTGCGCAAGAAGGGCTTGGAGCAGCGCTACCTCGCCAGCGGCACCTTCGCGCTGCAGGGCCACGACCCCGAGAGCACGGTGCACTTCAGAAATATCAAGGTGAAGGTGCTGCCCTGAAGACCGGCGACCTTCAGCCGCACCTTGCCAGCCGCCGCCGGGCCCAAGGCAGCACGGCCAGGCCGGCCAGCATCAGGCCGTAGGTGGACGGCTCCGGCACGGCCGCGGTCATGAAATGGCCCGAGGCCGACGTGACCGTGACGCCCGTGGGCAGGTCCCAGTTGAAGCGGGCGGTGTGCGAGAAGTCCGCCACCGCGCCGCCTTCGGCGAACACGGACAGCGAGCCATAGATGTAGACCACCAGCGATTGGCCATGCGCCGGCACCAGGAAGGTGCTGCTGATCTCGCGTGAACTGTTCTTGGCGTCGAGCGTGATGGCGTTGCGCCAGCCCTCGGGATTGGTCCCGACATAGAAGCGACTGGTGGCCGAGGAGCCGCTCCACCATTTGCCGCGTTTGGTCTCGCCCTCGACCGACCAGCTCCAGCTGACCGGGTCGCCCGGGTCATGGCTCTCGTCGGCCTGCAGCGTGACCTTGTCGTAGAACCAGGCGTCGGCGCTGGTGCCCCAGTTGCACGACAGCATGTCGGGCCGGCAGCCCTTGGGCAGCGTCGGGTTGTTGCTGGACCAGGCCAGGGCATGCAGGCTGCCCGTGTTCAGCGACGCCTCGGCGGAAGCCTGCACGTTCACGTTGGCAAAGCTGTTGCTGACGTGCGACTGGCCGGCACCGCCGGCGGTCTGGCCGCCCGCGCTGGCGTGAACACCGGAAGTGGCGAAAGGCTGACCGGCCGCCGCATTCGCGGTCAGCACGGCCGAAGCCAGCAAGAGGGGGGTCAAGAGCAGTTTCATGGCGGTGATGGCAGGGTTGTTGACGGTCCGAAGTGTGTTTTTCAGGCCCTCCTGGCGCATCGCCCGCGAAGAGCCACGTGAGAGCCATGGCACCGTCATAAATGCATGGCTCCCCATGGGTGATGCGCCGCTGGCGCCTGCGGCCGACGATGCCGGCCATCACATCCCTGCCGGAGTTCTTCCCCATGCCTTCACATCCCACCGCCCCGACGCTGCTGCTCGCCCTCGCCGCCTTCAGCCTGCTGGCCGACACCACGCAAGCGCAAACCGCTCAGCAGCGCCGCCTCGTGCTCGACGTCGAACTGCTGCGCCAGGGCCCCGTGCAGGCCGGCGCGGACCGCGGCGAGCAGACGCTGAGCCAGCGCTGGCAGTTCAGCGCCCTGCTGCAGAGCGACGGCACACCCATCCCCTACAACCCGCTGGACCCCGACGATCACCGCCGCCAGCTTGAAGCCGCCCAGCGCGCCGTCACGGCCGCGTCCGCCGCCCCCACACCCGACTGGCGCGCCATGCAGGCCAAGGCGCAGGCGCTGCAGGCACGCTGCGGGCAGGACAGTGCCTGCCTGATGCGCGAGGCGTCGGCCTTGAGCGCGGGTGCGATGCCCGGCGTCAACCGCGGCAGCCAGGGCGTGATGCAGGGCTACGGCCAGGCGGCGGCCGCCTGCGAACGCCAGCCCGCCGGCAAGGCCCGCGAGGCCTGCCGCGCCGACGCACGCCGCGCCGCCGGTGGCGGTGCCGATGCACCCGACGATAGCGGCCCGGCCACGCCTTACTTGCTGTTCACCGGACCGATGGCCTGCAACCTGCAGTTGAGCGCCAAGCTGGACGAGCGCGTGCAGGGCCGCTTCAACGATGTGCAGGGCGTTGTCCCCTTCACCGAGACGGCCCAGGGCAGCGAGACTCGCCGTGACGATGCGCCCTGCCCGACGCTGCAGGCCGTGCTGGACACCCGCAACGGCCGGGTCTGGACGGCGCTGGGCCTGGTGCCGCAGGATGTGCAGGGCGTGCAGACCCGCGAGGAGGCCAATCGCCGCAAGCAGCGCCACGAGGGCCGCATCGGCCTGCAATGGCGCGAGGCCCAGCCCTGGCTGCAGCAGCGCCTCGTGCAGCTCAGTTCAGGGGGCCAGGATCAGGCGCGCCTGCCGGCCGGCACCGGTCAGGCGGAGATCAAGATGAAGTGGAGCTTCAGACCGACGTGACTGACGCCCCTCGTCCGGTCAGGCCTCGCTGAACGTGGGCCTGACCGGCCGGTCCCCCGAGGGGACGGCGATGCTCGCGGCTTCGAGCCGCGAGCACATCGCCAAACGCGGGCCGGCTAGGGAGCGGCCCGGCGCTCGGCCCGCAAGTTACGTGCTCGGCGGTGGCGGGGCGCGCAGGTCGCTGACGCGGCGGCCGCGCTTGCTGGCGGCGCTGCGCAGGTGCACCAGCGACTCCACGCGCTTGAGCAGTTCGCGGTCGTTCCAGGGCTTCTTGAAGATGCCGTAGACGCCCTCGATCTGGCCGACGCGGCCGTGCAGCTCGTCGTGGCCAGTGATGGCGATAACGGGCAGGTCTTCGGTGATCAGGCTGCCATGCACGTCGGCGATCAGCTCGAAACCGTCCTTGTTGGGCATCTCGAGGTCGGTGATCAGCACGGCGATCTCGGGCTTCTCGTCCAGTTGTGCCATGGCCTCGTTGCCGTCGTTGACCTGGACGACCACGAAGCCCGCACCTTCCAGCAGGCGCTTGAGCTTGGTGCGCACGACGGCCGAGTCATCAGCGATCAGCACGGTGGGTGGCCCCTCCGGCACCACGGGCGCGGGGGCGGCCGGCGGCTGCATCGGCGTAGGCGCCGTGACGAAGGCGCTGGCCATCGACGGGCCAGCAGTGGCTGAGCCAGGCAGCGGCGGCAACACCACCGGCGCGTTGGCGCGCTGGCCCCCTTGCGGCGGGCGTGGCGGCGGCGTGTATTCGCGCGGCGGACGGTAGTCGTCACGCTTGAAGGCGGCGATGAGCACGATGATGGCCAGCGGTATCGCGATCAATACCGGCATCAGATAGGCGCCCAGCAACTCCTGCAGCTCGTGAAACATCGACTCCATCCCCGGGGTGTAACAGCGGGCAGCCTAACACCCGCCACACGGTCACACCACCGAGGAAAGCCGGTAAGAGTGCACCCCTCGCCCGGTTTTGCGCGCTGAACGCGGGCAAACCCAGTCGGTCCCCCGAGGGGACGGCGATGCTTGCGGCATTGAGCCGCAAGCACATCGCCTGCGGGCCGGCTTGGGAGCGGCCCGGCGCCGGTCCGCGTTCCGTACCTCAATCCCGGCTGGAGACGCAGCCCCGGCCGTTCACGAGGCAGCGGGCGTAGCCGGCGTCGTTCTTCAGCAGGAACATGGCCCGCGCCGCGAAGGCCGAGTCGGCAAAGTCGGCGAACACGCCGTCCACGCCCAGCTCGTAGAAGGCCAGGTATTCGTTGACCGGGCTGCCCTGGTAGTCGCTGGCCAGGCGCTTTTGCTCACTGCGGAAGGTGTAGGGGTGCACCACCAGGCCGAGCTTGTGCGCGTTGGCGACGATGTCGCTGGCGGGCAGCAGCTTGCGGTCGCGCTCGTCGACCAGGCCGTCGCCGTTGCTGTCGGCACAGCCACCGCCCGCGGCCACCGTCTTGCAGGCGCTGGACAGCAGATAGACCTTCCACGGGCCGATGCCATCGGCATAGGTCTTCACCTCGGCCAGGCCGGCTGGCGTCAGCAGGTCCTTGAACAGGCCGGCGCGGCCGGACACGACCCAGTCGTAAGGCTTGTCATAGGGCTTGTTGAAGGCCAGGCTGCCGTCGGCATTGACGTCGTCGGCATCCACCAGCTGCACCAGGCGCAGGCTGGACTTGCTGCGCAGGTATTTCAGGTTGGCCGTCTCGAAGGACTGCACGATGACCGGCGCGCTGCGATGGTTCCAGCCAGCTTTGGTCAGCACGCGCAGCAGGCGGTCTTCCAGGGCCAGGCCGAGGCTCTGGTGATAGGTCGGGTGCTTGGTTTCCGGGTAGATGCCGATGCGCCGCCCTTCCTCGGCCGACTTGCGCTTCACGAAGGCGATGACCTCCTCCAGCGTCGGGATCTCGAATTGGCCATTGAAGGATGGGTCGCGGTCGGCCAGCGGCTGGATGGCGCGCAGCGTCTTGATCTCGGCCAGCGTGAAGTCGCTGGCGAAGAAGCCCGTCTCGGTCGCGCCGTCGATGACGGCGGTGCGTTTGCGCGAGGCGAACTGCGGCAGCGAGGCGACGTTGGTGGTCGCGATCAGGTTGGGCTCGTGGCGGACGATCAAATGGCCGTCCTTGGTCGCGACAAGATCAGGCTCGACATAGTCGGCACCCATGGCGATGCCCAGGGCGTAGTTCTCCAGCGTGTGGTCGGGCAGATAGCCGGTGGCGCCGCCGCGGTGGCCGATGACCAGCGGCGCGTTCTCGGCGCGGCCGCGGTCATGGGCGGTAGCGCTGAGTGACGAACTCAGCGAGGCGAGGGTGAGCAGGCACAGGCCGGCCCAGCGAAGGGGTTTGAACATCGGATGGCTCCTGGGTGACCGAGCGCCGCAGGGTAGGCGGCGGCGGTGACGAGGCCGTGAACCTGGAACCCCCTAGCTCCGCTGCAACTGCATCAAAACGTCAAGACGAAGCAGGCGCCGCCACCCGGCCGTTTGGCGTGGCGCACCGAGCCGCCGAGGCCATGCACCAGCTGGCGCACGACTGCCAGGCCCACGCCGCTGCCGCCCTCGCGCGTCGTGAAGAAGGGCGTGAAGATGCGGCTCTCCAGCCCCGGCGCCACGCCCGGACCGTTGTCGGCCACCGTCAGCCGCAGCCGCGCGCCGCGGCTCAGGCGGGCTTCGATCAGCAGCTCGGGCTTGGAATAGCCGGCGCAAGCCTGCAGCGCGTTCTGCGCCAGGTTGATCAGCACCTGTTCCAGCTGCGCCGCGTCCGTGCGCAGGGCCAGGCTTTCGGGTTCGACCGCGAGCCTGACCGCGCCGCCGGCCACTTCCCAGGCCGGCGCCAGCAGCCGCTGCACCGCCTGCAGCAAGGGCAGCAGCGGCGTGTCGGCCAGCGTTGGCGCGGGCGGCTGGCTGACGCTGCGGTAGCGCTCGACAAAGGCCTGCAGATGCGCCGCCCGCCGCGCCAGCGTCGCCAGCGCCGCCTGCAGCTCGTCGTGCTCGCCGGCGTCCAGCAGGGCCGGCGCGCTGGTGGCGAGCGACGCGATCGGCGTCAGCGAATTCATGATCTCGTGGGTCAGCACCTGCACCAGCTGGCGCCAGGCGGCCAGCGTCTCGGTCTCCAGCTCGGACTCGATGGGTGCCAGTGCCGCCAGCCGCCAGGCCTGGCCTTGCACGGTCAGCGCCGACACGGCCAGCACGGCGCGCTCCTGGCCATGCTCGGTGGGCAGGGTGACGACGCGCCGGCCGGGGCCGGTGTCCAGCAGAGCAAGCAGCGCCGCAGGCTCGACGGCGCGGCCCGGGGCGATGAGCCGGCGCGCGGCGGCGTTCAGCGCGAGAGGCGGTGTCCCGGCCATGAGGCGCCACAGCGCGAGCGGGGCGTGTTCGAGTGCGGCATCCAGGTCCGGGCGCGGTGCGGGCGGTGGGTCGGGTGGGAGCGGCGTCGGCCGGTGGGCAAGGCGACTCAGTGCAGTCCACCCAATGGCAGCGGCGAGGCAGCCGGTCAGCGCGCAGGCGACGAGCAGGCGCGGGGCGTCCAGTGAAGCGGCGGCGCCCGCCGCGCTTGCTGCCAGCCCCATCGCAGCCACCACGACACGCGTTCGTTCAAAGCCCATGCTTCTCAAGCCGTCGATACAAGGCCGCGCGGCTGACGCCCAACAGCTTGGCCGCCTGGCTGATATTGCCGTCGGCCTGTGCCAGCGCCGCCTGTACGGCCTCGCGTTCGCGCTGGGCGAGGTCCAGCCCATGCTCGACCGGCGCCGGCTTGGCCGCGTCGGGGAGGCCGAAGTCGTCGAAGGTGAACACCGGTCCGCGCGCCAGCAGCGCGGCGCGCTCGCAGGCCTGGCGCAGCTCGCGCACATTGCCGGGCCAGCGGTAGGCGCACAGCCTGGCGAGTGCGTCGGGCGTCAACTCGACCGTGCGCTTGGCGAACTGCGCGAGGTAGTGGCGCAGCAGCAGCGCGATGTCGCCGGCACCGCGCTCGCGCAGCGGCGGCACGCGCAGCACCACGGTGTTGAGGCGGTACAGCAGGTCGGGCCGGAAGCGCCGCGCGTCGAACAGCTCGGCCTCGGCCACATTGGTGGCGGCCAGCACACGCACATCGACCGGCACCGGCTTGTCGCTGCCCAGTGGCGTCACCTCGCGGCGCTCCAGCGCGGCCAGCAGCTTGGCCTGTTGGGCCAGTGGCAGGTTGCCGATCTCGTCGAGAAACAACGTGCCACCGGCCGCTGCGACGAAGCGCCCGGGCCGTGACTCGCGGGCGTCCGTGAAGCTGCCGCGGCGGTGGCCGAAGAGTTCACTCTCCACCAGTGCCTCGGGCAGCGAGCCCATGTCCACGGCCAGTAGCGGCCCGGCCGCACGCGGCGAGGCGCTATGCAGTGCGCGCGCCACCAGCTCCTTGCCGACGCCGTTCTCGCCCAGGATGAGCACGCTGGCTTCGCTGGCGCCGACTTGCGCGATCTGCGAGCGCAGGGATTGCATCGCCGTCGACTCACCCAGCAGCTCGCCCGCGGCAGGCGCGGGAGCACGTCGGGCCAGCGCCGCCTGCACGCAGGCCACCAGCCTGTCGTTCGCCCAGGGCTTGGTGATGAAGTCCACCGCGCCGCTCTTGAGCGCCTGCACGGCCAGTTCCACCTCGGCATAGGCGGTCATGACGACCACCGCCGGCGCGTTGCGGCGCGCCACCACCTCACGCAGCAGCGCCAGGCCGGCCACGCCATCGCTGGCGCCGGGTGTGAAGTTCATGTCCAGCAGCAGCACGTCGGGCGCCATCTCGTCCAGTGCGGCGGCCAGCTCGCGCGGGTCGTTGCGCACGGCCACTGCGCTCAGCCTGCGCAGCGCAAGCCGCGCGGCCAGGGCCACGTCGGGGTCGTCGTCGAGGATGAGGATGCCGGGCATGAGAGGGCGCGACTCTAAGCGGGGCCGGGGCTGCGGGGAAGGTGGTGTTCGGAAGCGGACAGTCGAGCTGTCCGCTTGCGGACGGTCGCCATGCCTTCAGGCCGCGTTGGCCTGGGAGAACGCTCCTGGCCCGCCTCTTGCAAAACCGGGCCATGACCCAGCTCCCCACCTCCACCGCCTGGCGCGGCGCCTGGCGGCAACTGCGTGCCGAACCCGGCCCGGCCGCCCTCGTCATCGCCGGCCTCGCGCTGGGCCTGGCGCTGACGCTGCTGACCGCCAGCTTCCTGCAGGACACGCTGTGGCCCGATGCCCGCGTGCCCGAGCCCGACCGGCTCATCACCTTCGAGTGGCGGGTGCGCGGGCCCGGCGGCATCACGACCGACTGGTTCGGCGACGTGCCGGCCGTGCCGCTGAACGCCGCCTTGCGCGACACCGGCGCGCCGGTGGGGCCGATGAGCCGCGTGCTCTACACCTTTTTGCACGCGCGCGCCAGCGAGGCGCAGGGCCAGCCCCGTGGCGTGCGGCTGGTCATCGCCATGGCCGATCCCGACCTGCAGACGCTGCTGGGCTTGCAGCCGGTCGCCGGCGACCTGAAGGCCGCGATGTCGTCGCCCGAAGGCATTGCGCTGACGGAAGTCGCCGCGGAGCGGCTCTTCGGCACCGCGCAGGTCCTCGGCCGCACCTTCACCCTGTCCTTGCCGCCCGACCCCGAGGGGCACACGCCGGCCATGCAGTTCGCGCTGACCGTCAAGGCGGTGCTGCCCACGCACAACATGAACGGCCCGCTGATCTACGACGCCATCGCCGGCTTCCAGGCACCGGCCGCCAAGGCCTACCTGGCGCGCTCGGACAACTGGTACCAGAACTCCGGCCGGCTGTTCGCCCGCCTGCAACCTGGCGCCACGGCCGAGCAGCTCACCGGCCTGGCGCAGCGCCTGGTCGACCGGCAACCCCTGCCGCCGGGCTTCCCGATGGACTTCCTCAAGGGGGGCGGCAAGGCGGCCTATCTGCGCGCCCTGCCCGTGGCCGACATCGGCCTGCACGGCGCCGGCAGCCCGCAGCGGCGTCAGCAGCTGGCCGGCCTGGCCGCTGCATCGGCCGGCGTGCTGGGCCTGGCCGTCATCAACTTCGTCAACCTGTGGAGCGTGCGCACGCTCAGGCGCCAGCGCGAGATCGGCCTGCGCAAGTCCCTGGGCGCGGGCGCCGGCCAGCTGGCCGCGCAGTTCTTCGCCGAGGCGGCCGTGGTTGCCGGGTTGGCTGGCGGGCTCGGGCTGCTGCTGGCCTGGTGGGCCGCGCCCACGGCGTCGGTGCTGCTGCAGCATCCGTTTGACGCGCCGGTGCTATCGCCCGTCATGGTGGCGCTGACGGGCCTGCTGTGCTTGGGCATCGCGGGGCTGAGCTCGCTGCCCCTGGCGGCGATCGCGCTGCGGGTGCGGCCGGCGGAGTCGCTGGCCGGCCGCAGCCACAGCGAGGGCGCGGCCAGCCGCTGGCTGCGCCGGCTCATGACGGCGCTGCAGTTCGGCGCCGCCGCGCTGTTCGCGTCGCTGGCGCTCACCGTGCTGTGGCAGGCCGAGCATGCCGGCGGCATGCCGCGTGGTTTCGAGCTGCAGGACCGCGTCGCCGTCGACCTGCCCTGGGAAGCGCAGCCGGCGCAGACGATGGCGGTGCTCGAGGAAGTCCGCCGCTGGCCCGAGGTCGTCACCGTGGCCGCCGCCGACGACGTGCCGGGGCGGGATTTTTCGAGCTGGTTCTCCGAGTTCAACCGCCCAGGCGCCCCGCCCATGAACCTGCGCACCGGCGTCGGCTTCACCCCTGGCTATCTGCAGGTCTATGGCATGCGGGTCATCGCCGGCCGGCTGTCGGCCGACCATGTCGCGGAGGTGGCGCAGAACGGCCTCGTGCTGGACCGCAGCGCCGTGCGCGCGCTCGGCTTTGCCAGCCCCGAGGCGGCGGTTGGCCAGACGCTGGGGGTGTCCCCCAACTTCCACGATGGCAAGCCCGCCACCGTCGTCGCCGTCATCGACGACATCCGCCTGGAAGGCCCGCGCAGCCCGCCGCAGCCGCATGCCATCTCGCCCGTGGTGACGCGCGGCGCGGGCGCCATCGGCGTGCACAGCCGTGACCCGCAGGCCACGCGCCGCAAGCTCACGGCACTGCTCAACGAACGCTTTCCCGACTCGTTCATCGAGGCCCTGCCAATGCGCGACATGCTGCTGCAGAAGGTCGCAGAGGACACCCGCCTGGGCCGGCTCATCGGCTTCGCGGGTTTGCTGGCCCTGGCGCTGGCCGCCGTGGGCATCTACGCCCTGGCCGCCTACACGCTGCGCCGCCGCGAGCGCGAGATCGTGCTGCGCAAGCTGCACGGTGCCGGCCCCGGTGCAGTAGCGGGATTGCTGGCCGCCGAGTTCGTCGGCGTGCTGGCCGCCGCCTGCGCCGTGGCGCTGCCGCTGGCGGCCTGGCTGTCGCAGCTCTACCTGAGCGGCTTCGTCGAGCGCGCGCCGGTGGGACCGTTCTCGCTGTGGGCGCTGCTGGCCGCCGTCGCGCTGCTGACCGTGGTGACGACGCTGGCCGTGGCGCGGCACCTGCATGCGGCGCTGGCGCTGCGGCCACTCCAGGCGCTGCGTGGCTGACGCGCCAATGAATGCCGCGCTCTCCGGCGCCGCCATGGACCGCCGCGTCGCGGTGCCCAGGCGCTACGGCCTGATCGTGCTGGCGGTCCTGGCTGCGCTTGCCGCGGCCTTGCTGCTGGTGCGCTACTGGCCGCGCGGTGTGGCGGTGGCGCGCGCCGACGTGGAAATTGYCGCCGTGAAAACCGGCCCCTTTCGCGACCTCGTCGTCGGCCGCGCCGTCGTGCAGCCGCTGCAGTCGGTGCTGCTGGACGCCACCGAGGACGGTCGCGTCGAGCAGGTGCTGGTGAAGGATGGCGCCAGCGTCGCGGCCGGCCAGCTGCTCGTTGTGCTGAGCAGTACCCAGCGCGCCCAGGAGTTGATGGCGCGCTCCAGCGAGGCGGCGCAGCAGCTGGCCAACCTCGCCACCTTCCGCGCCGGGCTGGCCCAGGCGAAAGCCGCGCAGCGCCGCGAGCTGACGCAAGGCGAGTTCGAGCTGGAGCGCGTGCGCCGC
Source organism: Roseateles sp. P5_E11 (assembly GCF_054049355.1). NCBI lineage: Bacteria > Pseudomonadati > Pseudomonadota > Betaproteobacteria > Burkholderiales > Sphaerotilaceae > Roseateles > Roseateles sp. P5_E11. The sequence goes on from NZ_JBFUMO010000002.1 coordinate 12,872, forward strand.
CTGCACCAGCGCAACGTCGGCCTGGCCGCGCAGGGCTTCCTGTCGCCGTCGGCGCTCGAGGACTCGGCCGACAAACTGGCCATGGCCCAGCGCCTGCTCACGCAACTGCAGGCCGACGGCCGCGAGGAGCTGCGCACCCGCGAGCAGTCGGTGCAGGCCATGCAGCGCGCCGTCACCGACCTGGACCAGCGCCTCACCGCCATGCGCGCCGCCAGCGAGGGCCTGGCCATGCGCGCGCCGGTCGCCGGCCGCGTGACGGGCCTGACGCTGCAGGTCGGCGAGAGCGTGCGCGCCGGCACCCGCATCGCGCGCCTGGACAGCCTGGGCCGTTTCAAGCTCGACCTGCGGCTGGATGAGTTCCACCTCGGTCGCGTGCGCGAAGGCCTGGCCGGCACGCTGGTGCACGAAGGCCGCAGCCATGCGCTGCACGTCGCGCGCATCGACCCGCAGGTCAAGGATGGACGCTTCACCGTCGAGCTGGCCTTCGACGCCGAGCCGCCCGCGCTGCAGGTCGGCCAGGGTCTGGACGTGCGCCTGACGCTGGGCCAGGCGCAGGACGCGCTGCTGCTGCCCGACGGCGGCTTCTATGCCGACACCGGCGGCGCCTGGGCCTTTGTGCTCGACGCGGACGGCCGCCACGCCCAGCGCCGCCCGCTGCAACTGGGCCGGCGCGCCGATGGCGTCATCGAAGTGCTGGGCGGCCTGCAAGCCGGCGAGCAGGTCATCGTCTCCCCCTACCGCGCCCTGGCGGGCGCTTCCGCTCTCGACATCCACTGACCATGTTCAAGCTCAAGCACCTTACCAAGACCTTCCACACCGGCGACATCGAGACCACCGCGTTGGACCGCATCGACCTCGACATCGAGGCCGGTGAATACCTCGCCATCACCGGCCCTTCGGGCTGCGGCAAGTCCACGCTGCTGGGCATCCTCGGCCTGCTGGACGCGCCGAGCGGCGGCGAATACTGGTTCGACGGCCAGAACGTCGCCGGCTGGACCGAGAAGCAGCTCAACACGCTGCGCCGCGGCCGCATCGGCTTCGTGTTCCAGAGCTTCAACCTGATCGACGACCTGAGCGTGGCCGAGAACATCGCGTTGGCGCTGGAATACGGCGAACTGCCCGCGCGCGCTCGTCGCGAGCGCATCGCAGAGGTTATGGAGCGCCTGGGTATCGCCCATCGCGCCGGCCACCGGCCCAGCCAATTGAGCGGCGGCCAGCAGCAGCGTGTGGCGATCGCCCGTGCCATTGCCGCCAGGCCCGCGTTGCTGCTGGCGGACGAGCCCACCGGCAACCTCGACAGCGCCCATGGCGCGGAGGTCATGCGGCTGCTGCGCGAACTCAACGCCGAGGGCACGACGCTGGTCATGGTGACCCACTCGCTGGAGCACGCGGCGCAGGCGTCGCGCACGCTGCGGCTGCTGGATGGGCGGGTGGTGGTGGATGCGGTGTCGGCCTAAGTCGCTCCGGCGGGTTACGGCCGCCACTGACGCTGTACTTGCACGAGGCGGCATAGTCAAAGCTCGTCAACCTAGCCTGACACCATGCGCCTGCGAAGTGCCACCCTTTTCCTGGCAGCCCTGATCCTCGCCCGCCCGGCAGCGGCGGCCTGTGAGAGCCGATGGCATATGCCCACTGCACAGGCCATGACCATCGCACCCGACGGCGAATTCCGCGTCGCGCACTTCGGCAGCGGCGAGTTGCACGTCCTCAGTCGCAGCGACAAGGACAAACCGCCTGTCGAGGTGCTCTACGTGCGCACGGCCGAGGGCGGGGCCATCCTCGTCAAAGGCGTGGCTGCCGCGGAAGTCGACAACGCCGCACGGGAATCACCCTGGCTGGCGCTGGAGTCGGCGCCCGTTCTGTCGGCTCTGGCCGACGCCTTCAAAGACAGCCCCTGCGGCTCGGCAGGACGCCATGCGGCGACGGTGGCGAAGACCAGCGTGCCCGGCAGCGCTTCGTCGCGCTTCGTCGGCGCCACCATCACCGCTGTCATCGAGCGCCCGGGTGAGGTCAGCTTCGACATCCGCTTCCCCAACTCGTCGTTGCCCACCTATGCCGGTCGGCTGAGCTACCTGGAACCGGCGCCGTCCTTGCCAGAGTCGACCGTTGTCGGTGGCTTCAGCGTCGTGCGCATGGGCAGCCGGACCTTCGTCGCACCGGATGGCATGACGGCGGCGCAGCTGCGCATCCGGTTGTCGCAGGACAGGCCGTGATCTCCACCCAGTTCATCCTCCACCTCGCCCTGCAGCGCGACAAGGTGGACTCCTTCGACCGCTATCCCTTCAACCTGCCCGCCGTGCGTACGCTGGAGCGGCTGGAGATGCATCCCAAGGTCACCTTCCTCGTCGGCGAGAACGGCTCGGGCAAGTCGACGCTGCTGGAGGCGCTGGCCGTGTCGCTGGGCTTCAACGCCGAGGGCGGCAGCAAGAACTTCCGCTTCGGCACGCGGCTGTCGCATTCCGAGCTGCACGGGTACTTGCGGGTGGCCAAGGGCTACAAGCCGCCGCGCGATGGCTTCTTCCTGCGYGCCGAGAGCTTCTTCAACGTCGCGACCGAGATCGAGAACCTGGACGCGGGGCCGGGCGGTTCACCGATCATCAGCGGCTATGGCGGCAAGTCGCTGCACGAGCAGTCACACGGCGAATCCTTTCTCGCGCTGCTCAACGAGCGCTTTGGCGCCCGGGGCCTGTACCTGCTTGACGAACCCGAAGCGGCGCTGTCGCCGCAACGCCAGCTCGCCGCGCTGGCGCGCGTTCACGAACTGGTGAAGGCGAATTCCCAGTTCATCATCGCCACGCATTCGCCGCTGCTGATGGCCTATCCCGACGCCTGGATCTACCAGTGCACGCCGGACGGCGTGCGCCGCGTGGCCTACGAAGACACCGAGCACTACCGCGTCACGCGCGACTTCATGGCCGACCCGCAGCGCGTGCTGGGCGAACTGCTGGCGCGTTAAGCCCGGCGATCGTCGACAGCACTGCACATCTGCCCCGCCAACGCAGGCTTCGCGCACGCTGCGGCTGCTGGATGGCAGGGTGGTGGTGGATGCGGTGAGTGCGGTGGGTTGATATTAGAGTGCGGCCGATGCCGCACGTTGCCGACACCGCGCTGACAACCCAAGCCCGCCGTTGGCTGGCACTGCGCAGCATGGCTTTTCTGCTGTGCGCCTTCCCGCTCGTGGTCGTCGTCTACCAGGGCCTGCCGTTTCCGGTCGGTCCGCACAGGCCGATGTTGTACGGCCTGGCGACCGCGCTGTTGCTGGCCGCGCTTGCGCGTGCCCTGATGCGCCGCGAGGGCCGGTCGCTGGCCGACCTTGGCCTCACAGTGTCGGCCCGTGCCTTCAGCCACCTGGGCCTGGGACTGGTGGCGGGCCTGCTGCTTTTCGCCGCGGCGACACTTGTCATGGCGCTGTGGCTGCCCGTTGAATGGCGGATGAAGGCGGCGCTGCTGCCGGCTTCTATCGGTGGCGCCCTGCTCTTTCACCTCCTGACCAATGCCTGCGAGGAACTGGCCTGGCGCGGCTACGCCCTGGACGGCCTGCTGCGCAGCCTCGGCCATTGGCCGGCGCAAATCATCGTGGCGCTCGTCGCGGCTGTCTTTCATGTGCTGTCCGGCTGGAGCTGGCAGGTTGCGCTGGTCAGCACGACGGCCGGTTCCTTGCTGTTCGGTCTGGTTTTCATCCGCTGGCGCAGCGTGCCGGCCGCCATCGGCGTGCATGCAGGCTGGAACTGGGCGCGCGACCTGGTGATGTCGCCCGACGGCGCCGCCGCGGTACTGGACGTGCGCGGTCCGCAGGCCTGGAGCCTGGGCCAGTGGGAGGTGGCACAGGCCGTCTATGTGGGCGTCACGCTGCTGGCCTGCGTTGCGCTGCTGCGGTCGCTGAACCGCCGGCCGCCTGCCGTGCTGGCGTGGACATAGCCGCGGCATTACGCGCGACTGTGGCATGTCAAGTCGCCGATCGCCGACAGCACCGCACATCTCCCCCGTCCGCCCTAACCCCAGCAGGCCGGCGCCGTCAATCGCCGCCTTTAGGATGCCGGCCCATGCACCCCCTAATTCAAGGCCTGCTTGGCCTGATGCTGCTCGGGGCGGGTCTGGCCCGCGCCGACGCCGGCGTGGGCCCGCTGGAGGTGCAGTTCCGCAGCGTGACAGTGCCGCAGAACTCGGTGCCGGCGATCTCGCAGGACCGGGCCGGGTTCATGTGGATCGCCACGAGCAAGGGGCTGACGCGCTACGACGGCTACCGGCTGCGGCCCATCGAGCAGGCCGGTGACACGACGGCCAAGCGCAGCCTGGGCTGGGTGCGGGCACTGGCGCCAGCGGCCGACGGGCGCATGTGGATAGGCACGGAGTTCCAGGGCCTGGTGGCCTACGACCCCGAACAGGACCGCGTCGAAAGCCATGGCAGCGCCCAGGGCGGCGCGGGCCCGCAGCCGCCCATCCGCGCGCTGGCGGCGGCGCCGGACGGCGCCATCTGGGTCGGCACCCTGGGCCAGGGCCTGTACCGTTACGACCCGGCGGCCACGCGATTCGAGGCCCACGAGCTGCACTGGCGCGGCCAGGCCGAGAAGCGGGTGCTGGCCCTGCAGGTGGGCGCCGACGGGGTCGTCTGGGCCGGCCACTGGCGCGGCCTGAGCCGCTTCGCGCGCGGCGCCTGGGAGGACCTGGCCCTGCCCGGCCTGGAACAGGGCATGCCCGTGCCGGCCCTGGCCGAGGACCGTGGCGGGCGCATCTGGCTGGGCACGCAGGACGGCCACCTCGGTGTCGTCGAGCAGGGTCAGGTGCGCTGGGTGCAGGCCCTGGGCATGCCCATCAATGCGCTGGCGGAAGGCCCGGACGGGCGGCTCTGGGTGGGCGGCAAGGTCGGGCTGTTCTGGGTCAACCCGGCCAGCGGCGCCATCGAGGCCAGGCTGCGCCAAGACCCGCGCCGCGCGATGGGCCTGGCCGGCAACGACATCAGCGGCCTGCTGCGCGACCGCAGTGGCGCGATGTGGGTCAGCGGCTATGGCCTGGGCGTGCAGCGCCATCTCTCCCACCCGGCCCTGGCCGTGCGCGGCCCCGATGCCGACCTGAACAGCCCGCTGGCCGAGGCCGATGTGCGCGCGGTGCTGGCGCTGAAGAACGGCGAGGTGCTGGCACCGACGCAGACCGGCCACGTCGCCCGCCTGGACGGCCGCCCGGGCCGCGACCTGGCGACGCTGGGCGAATGGCCGCGCGAGCGGCGCAGCGTCGTCGAGCTCATGGCCGAGGCGGGCGACGGCAGCCTGTGGATGGCCGCGGCCGGCCGCCTGGAGCACCGCGCCGCCGATGGCCGCCTGTTGCGCGACTGGGCGCTGGACGGCGGCCGTGCCCAACAGCTGCTGCTGCGCGCCGACGGCAGCGTCTGGCTGGGCATGCAGGAGGGCCTGTACCGCCTCGCCGGCGATGGCGCCGCAGCGCTGGAGCGGGTGCATCCGCTGAGCGGGCCGCTGCACGGTGGCGTCTATGTGTTGAGCGCCGCGCCGGACGGGCGCCTCTGGGTGGGCGGCCAGCAGGGCCTGTTCCGCGAGAGAACCGCTGGCCAGGGCGGCCTGGAGGTGGTGCCACAGGCACCCGCCGAGTCCCTGGCCAGCCCCATCGTCATGAGCCTGCTGTGGGGGCGCGACGGGCGGCTGTGGGTGGACACGCCGRTCAGCGGCCTGCATCGCCTCAAGGGCTGGGACGGCGAGGGCCGCGCGCGCTTCGAGCGCATCAGCGAGCGCCATGGCGTGGAGGGCGTATTCGGCGGCAATCTGCACGAGGACGCGCAGGGCCGTATCTGGAGCCAGCTCTATGTCTACGACCCGGCGGCCGACCGCCTGGACAGCTTCGGCAGCGCCGAGGGCGCCAACTTTGGCAGCTTCTGGTTCTTTGCCAGCACCGAGCTGCCCGGCGGCGGCCTGCTGTTCGGCGGCAGTCGAGGCCTGCTGCGCGTGCTGCCTGACGCCTACCGCGCGCAGCGCACCAGCCCGCCGCTGGTCGTCAGCGGCCTGCGTGTCAACGGCCAGCCCTGGGAGCAGCCCCGCAATCTTCTGGACGGCCTGAAACTGCCGCCCGGCAAGCGCAGCCTGTCCATCGAGTTCGCGGCGCTGGACTATGCCGACCCGTCTCGGCTGCGCTACGAATACCGTCTGGAAGGCCTGGACAGCGACTGGACGCGCGTCGACGCCAGCGGCCGCAACCCCAGCTTCGGGCCGCTGCGGCCCGGCCACTACACGCTGCAGGTGCGTGCCACGGCCCACCACAGCCTGTGGGGCACCGAGCAGCTGCAGCTGCCCATCACGCTGGAGCCGGCCTGGTGGGAGACCACGTCGGCCCGCATCGGCGGCGGGCTGCTGGCCCTGCTCGCCATCTGGGCCTGGATGCGCTGGCGCACGCGGCTGCTGCGCCGCCGTGAGGTCGAACTCAAGGCCCTGGTGGACGAGCGCACGGCCGAGCTGCGCGAGCTGAGCCTGACCGATGCACTGACGGGCCTGCGCAACCGCCGCTACCTCGAGCTGCGCCTGGACGACGACCTGCGCCTGTGCCTGCGCCGCTTCGAGACCCCCGGAATTGAAGGAGCGGGCGAAGGTCCCGGCCCRGATGCCGACCTGCTGCTGATGCTGCTGGACCTGGATCATTTCAAGCGCGTCAACGACGTGCATGGCCACGCGGCCGGCGACGCGGTGCTCGTGCAAGTGGCCGAGCGGCTGCGCCAGGTTTTTCGCGAGACCGACTCCCTGGTGCGCTGGGGCGGCGAGGAGATCCTGGTGCTGGCCCGCGAGACCGAGCGGCGCGATGCCGCCGAGCTGGCCGCGCGCGTCTGCGCCGCGGTGCGCGACCAGCCCTTCGAGATCGGCCTGGGTGAGACCGTGCACGTGACGGTGTCCGTCGGCTTTTGCGCCTTCCCACTGGACCCGCGCCACCCGCGGCTGTGGGACTGGCGCGCCTGCCTGGCCCTGGCCGATTCGGCGCTGTACGCCACCAAGGCCCAGGGTCGCGACGGCTATATGGGCGCCATCCGCGCCAATGGCCTGTCGCCGCGCGAGGCGCCCGACGGCCTGGCCGCCTGGCGCGGTGAGAAGCGGCTGCAGGTCGCACGCAGCGCCGCGGTCGACGACGCCGTCAGCCCAGCCTGAACAGGGTTTTCAGCGCCGCCGGCAGCTCGGCGCGCCAGGCCGCCTCGTTGTGGCCCGCCTCGGCGGCGATGTGCAGGCTCAACTGCTCGGGCGGCATTTGGCGCGCCAGCTGCTTGTGCATCTGGCGCGTCTGCCCCGCCATGCTGCCGCCTTCCCGGCCGCCACAGTAGAGGTGGATGCGCGTGTCGGCTGGCAGCCGGGCCGCAGCGGTCGCTTCGAAGAGCTGGGGCGCCGCCCAATAGGACGGGCTGAACAGGCCGTAGCGGCCGAACACCTCGCCATGGCTCAGCAGGGCCGCATGGCTGACGAGGCCGCCCAGCGAGCTACCAATCAGGGCCGTGTGCTCGCTTCGGGGAAGCGTGCGCCAGCCGTTGTCGATGAAGGGCTTGACCGTGTTGACGATGAAGTCGAGATAGGCCGGGCCCTCGGCCTTGCCGAGTTCCTTGTGGTCGTAGGGCGCCATCTCGCTGTTGCGCTTTTCGGCGCCGTTGTCGATACCGACGACGAGGGCCTCGAAGCCGGTCTCCTTGGCGAGGATCTCCATCGTTTCGTCCACGCCCCATTCGCCGGCGAAGCCGGTGGCCGCGTCGAACAGGTTCTGACCGTCGTGCATGTAGATGACCGGGTAGCGACGCTCGGGCTGGCTGTCGTAGCTGGTCGGCAGGCACAGCCGCAGCGTGCGGCTGCGGGCGAGCCCCGGCATGGCCAGCGGCTCGGGCAGCACCTGCACGCTGGGCAAGGCCGTCGAAGGGGCGGCCCATGCCGGCAGACAGCTCATTAGGGGCAGGGTCAGCAGCAGGCGGCGTTGCATGGTGGGTGTTGGACACTCAAGGCATGAAGACCCCGCACGCTATCCGAACCGCCCTCGCCCTGCTGCTCGTCACGTCCTCGGCGGTGGCCGCCGGGCTCGACGCCCAGGAGCAGCAGATCGTCGCCAACGTGAAGCGCCACACACCCGACGCGCTGAAGCTGCTGGAGCGCAGCGTCCTCATCAACAGCGGCACGCTGAACCCGACCGGCGTGCGCGAAGTGGGCGCCGTCTACGCCAAGGCCTTCGAGGCCATCGGCTTCAAGGCGCACTGGGTCGACATGCCAGCCGAGATGAAGCGCGCCGGCCATCTGGTGGCCGAGCGCAGTGGCGGCAAGGGCAAGCGCGTGCTGCTGATCGGCCACCTGGACACCGTCTTCGAGAAGGACAGCCCGGTGCCGCCCTGGCAGAGCGACGGCAGCAAGGTGCGCGGCCAGGGCGTGTCCGACATGAAGGGCGGCGACGTCATCATCCTGCTCGCGCTGCGGGCGCTGAACGACGCCGGCGCGCTGGATGGCCGCACCGTGCGGGCCGTCTTCACCGGCGACGAGGAGCGTGTCGGCAGCCCCGCCGAGGTGGCGCGGGCCGCCTTGATCGATGCGGCCAAACAGAGCGACGTTGCGCTGGCCTTCGAGGGCGCGACCAAGGACGAGCAGGGCCGCGACGCCGCCACCATCGGCCGGCGTGCCTCGGGCGGCTGGCATCTCAACGTCACGGCACGCACCGGCCATTCGGCAGGCGTGTTCGGCAAGGATGGCTACGGCGCCGTCTATGAGGCGGCGCGTGTGCTGAACGCCTTCCGCGAGCAGCTCATCGAGCCCGACCTGACCTTCAATGCCGCGACGATCGTGGCCGGCACCAGCGCCAAATGGGATGACAGTGAAAGCCAGGGCCAGGCCTTCGGCAAGACCAATGTCATCCCGCGCGACGCCCAGGTGCGCGGCGACCTGCGCTACCTGACCGCCGAGCAGGGTGCGAAGGCGCGTGAGCGCATGCAGGCCATCGTCGACCAGGCCCTGCCCGGCACGCGCTCGAAGATCAGCTTCCACGAAAGCTACCCGCCGATGGCGCCCACGCCGGGCAATCTGAAGGTGCTGGAGGCCTATTCCCAAGCCAGCGCTGACGCCGGCCTGAATGCCATCGTGCCCTTCCCGCCCGGCCTGCGCGGCGCGGGCGACGTCCAATTCGTCGCGCCGCTGGTCGACAGCCTGGATGGCCTCGGTGCCGCGGGTGGCGGCGCTCACACGCCGGACGAGTGGCTGGAGATCGCGTCCATCGAGCGTGGTGCCATCCGTGCGGCCTTGCTGATCTATCGACTGACTCGATAGGGCATCGACTCAGGCAAAACCCCCGCCAGACAGGGCGGCTGGCGGCGCCAAACTCCCCCCATCGCATGGAAGGGAGACAAGCGTGTCGCAGAACACAAACGGGCCATTCCAACTGACGCGGCGCCGCGTCATTGGCAGCGGCGCAGCCGCAGTGACGCTGCTGGTGCATGAGCTGGCCCTGGCCTTCAAGCCACCAGCCCTGAAGAACCCCGGCGCCCTGCCGCAGCCGGAAGGCACGCCCGTCCAACCGCATGCGCCACCGGGTGCGCCCGACTGGTCCGGCGGCCCAGGCAAGGCGCGCTTTCGCATCGACGGCCTGGCCAAGGTGACGGGTCAGAAGATCTACGCCCGCGACTTCCGCGCCGTCGACATGCCCGGCTGGCCGCAGACCGAGCGCATGGCGATGATCCTGCGCGCGACCGATCCCGGCCTCGCCTTCGCGGGCCTGGACCTGTCCCGCCTCGACGCCGCCGATGCGCGGCCGCTCCTGACCATCACGCAGACGCCTCTGCCCGGCTACACCGGGCCGCAGCGCGACCTGGCCTCCCTGAACCTTCAACTGCCCTTCTCCAGCGCGGGTGCCGATGGCGTCTACCAGCTGCTGGTGCCGATCGGTACGGCGCCGCAGTTCTACGGCCAACCCGTGGCCATCCTGATCTTTGCCGACGGCAACACCTACCGCCGCGCCAAGCGCGCGCTGCAGTTCCAGCCCGGTGTCGTGCAGACCGGCGGCTTGGCCGCGCCTCCCACCCAGCCCTGGGTCATGGCCTACAGCCCGGTCAACTACCTGACGCGTTATGAGGCGGCGGGCATCGAGCCGTTCTCGCAGGTGCAGGTGGGCTATGCGTCCGACCCCTACCAGCCCGACTCCAAGACCCAGCCCTACAACAGCACCGCCCGCCGGCTGCGCGGCCGCATCAACGCCGCGCTGCAGGCGCCCAGCCCCGCCGTGCTGCAGCTCGGCGGCAGCTACAGCACCCAGGTGCTGGACCCGATGTTCATGGAGCCCGAAGCGGGCCTGGCCTGGCTGGACCGCTCCGGCACCGGCACGCTCAACCTCGTGCTCGGCACCCAGGCCACCAACGGCGACTCGGGCGACAGCCTGGCGCTGTTCAGCAAGGACTGCCCCGTCAAGGTCGCGACCGTGGTGCTGAACTCCTGCTATCCCGGCGGCGGCTTCGGCGGGCGCGACGTGTCGACCTTCCCGCCGCTGCTGGCCGTCACGGCGGCCCTGGCCGACGGCCCGGTGCGCATCGCCCAGGACCGCTACGAGCAGTTCCAGGGCGGCCTCAAGCAGCTGGCCAGCCACATCACCCAGCGCATCGCGGTGGACGCGAAGACCGGCAAGTTCCTCGCCTTCGGCAGCCAGCAGGTGCTGCCCTCTGGTGGGCAAAACAACTACAGCCAGTTCGTCGCCATGCTGGCGGCGTATTGCGGCCTCAGCGGCTACGACATCCGCCAAGCCTATGTCGATGCCATCGCCCAGCCCAGCACGGGCGTCGTCGCCGGCTCCATGCGCGGCTTCGGCGGGCCGCAGGCCAGCTTCGCGGTGGAGACGCTGGTCGACGAGGTGGCCGTGGCGCTCAAGCGCGACCCGATCGCGCTGCGCGAGCTCAACGCGCTGCGTGAAGGCGACCGCACCATCACCGGCGCGCCGTTGACCCAGGCGACGACGCTGCGCGAGATCTGCCGCCGCTCGCGCGAGCATGCGCTGTGGCGCGACCGCGAAGCGGTGAAGGCCCGCAAGGCGCGCGAGGGCATCCGCTACGGCGTCGGCTTTGCGCTGGCCAACCAGGCCTATGGCACGGGCAAGGATGGCGTCATGGCCGAGGTGGCCATGGACGGCATCGGGCGCCTGACCGTGCGCACCAACTGCGTCGACATGGGCAATGGCTCGGCGACAACGCTGGCGATCAGTACGGCCGCCTGGCTGGGCCACAACGCCCACGACATCGTCATGGGCGATGTCGGCAGCTTCAATGCGCTGGACGTCAGCACCTATCCGGGCGGCGACTGGAGCAAGCCCAATTGGACGGCGGGATTTGCGATGTCCAGCAGCGCCTGCCTGACGGCCTTCCACCAGGTGCATGTGACCGAGCAGGCCAGCCAGGTGCTCTTCCAGGCCGGTCTGCTGCCGGCGGCGGCGGCGCTCTGGGGCGTGCCGCTGGCGCAGCTGCAGGGCAAGACGAAGTGGGACAAGGGTCATCTCACCGCGCCGGGCCTGGCGCCCTTGGCGCTGCGTGCGCTGGCCACCAAAGTCCACCAAATGGGCCTGACCTCGGCTGCCATGGTGCATGGGCTCTACGAAGGGTCCTGGGTGGTCGGCACCTACGCCGTGCCGGCCGGGCCGCCGCTGCAGCTGCCCATCGACGGCTTGTCGCTGCGCGCCGCGGGCCAGGCGAGCTGGACGCCGGTGCTGCGCCAGAACGTCATCCCGCCCAAGCCCGAGGCCGCGCTTTACGGTCGCAGCCTGTATGCGCCGTCGGGCGTGCTGGTGGCCGTCGAGATCGGGCCCAAGAGTTTTGCGCCGCGTGTCGTCGACGTGCAGCTGCTGGTGGATGCCGGCAAGGTGCTGCAACCCGACCTGCTCTTGGGCCAGGCCCAGGGCGGCATCGCGATGGGCATTGGCTATGCGTTGCTGGAAGACCTGCCGCTGGAGGCGGGCGGCGCGGGCGACGGGCGCTGGAACCTGGACCGCTATCACGTGGCATTGAGCGCCGACGTGCCGCTCGCGCGCATGAGCATCACGCCGCTGCCAACCACCGAGACGACGGCCAAGGGCATTGCGGAGGCGGTGCTCTGCCCCATTGCGCCGGCGATCGGGAATGCGATCGCCCATGCGACAGGGAAGCGGTTTCGGTCGTTGCCGATTACTGGCGCTGACATTGAGAGGGCTTTGTCATGAGCGGCTTTGTGGCAAGGCCCAGCGGGGATTTCGCCCCCGCGGGCGACCTACTTTTTGCGCCGCCAAAAAGTAGGCAAAAAGCTCTCCCCTGCGAAACCGCCCCTGTCGGGGTCCCCTGCGATGCTCGAAGCCCGGGGCCGCGCCCAACTCACTTCGCTACGCTCCGTTCAAACAAAGGGGCGCGAAGTCAGAAGTTGATGCGAGCTGCGCTCGCGCCCCGGGCTCCTGTGCTTCTCGGCGGTTTAGAAGGGGAGGCTCCTGAACAGCCAACAGCCAAACCCGGAGGCCGTTCGCAACGAGGCATTTCTATTGCCCCCTCTGAGCCTGCCGAGGAACGGAGGGCCTTGAGGCCGCGTGCGCAGCACGCTTCAAGAACTGACTCCGCGCAACTGTTTGACCGCAGCGTAGCGAAGGGAGTTTTGCGCGGGGCCTCAAGGCCTGAGTACCGCAGGGGACCCGAAGCGCAGCGAAGGGCGGGCGGATCGGGGGTCGTTTCTTTGCCTACTTTCTTGTCGACACAAGAAAGTAGGTCGCCCGCCGGGGCGAACTCCCGGCTGGGCCTCGCCATCAACCAACACCAACGAGAGGCCTCCCAATGACCGACCTCGTCCCCGTCCAATTCCACGTCAACGGCCGCCCCATCAAGACCGAGGTGCCCACCGACCTGCCCCTTGTCGACTTCCTGCGCGAAGAGCTCGGCTTGTCCGGCACGCGCCTGTGCTGTGGCATCGGCGTCTGCAAGGCCTGCACCGTAGCCGCGCGGCGTGCGCCATCGAGCCAGGCCCAGCCCATGCTGGCCTGCTCGACGCCGGTGGCCCTGCTGCAAGGCCAGAGCATCACGACGGTGGAGGGCACCGGCAGCATGGAAAAACCCAGCGCTGTGCAGCAAGCCTTCCTCGACCACTTCGCCTTCCAGTGCGGCTACTGCACGCCGGGCTTTGTCATGGCGACCGAGATGCTGCTCGGGCGGCTGCGCGCGCAGCCCATCCGCCGCGAGCAACTGGACGCGGCGATTGAAGACGCCGTCGGCCAGCACATTTGCCGCTGCACCGGCTACGCCCGCTACCACCAGGCCATACGCACCGTCGTGCTGGCGGAGAAAGGGCTGGTGGTCGCATGAGAGCCCTGTTGCTACTGCTGCTGGCCGGTGCCGCCCAGGCCGAGACCTTGTACGAATACGGCCGCCAATGCGCCGAGCAGATCAGCGAGATCCCTGCTTTCAACTGCATGGCGGGCGAGGAGATCCCCATCACCGTCGACGGCAAGCCCGTGCCATCGCAACCCGCGCCACCGCGCTGCGACAGGCCGTCGCTGCTGCCCCAGCACGATGTCGGCAGCCAGGGCCAGTGCGTGCCCGGCAGCCGCGCCCTGGTGCTGCGCGACGACAAGACCGCGCAGATCAGTGCCGTCTGCCGCAAGCAAGTCGCGCGGCCCGTCGGCAGCCCGCTGTTCGACGAGATCAACGTCATCTCGCACAGCCTCAAGGACGGCAAGACCTGCTGGTTCACCGCCAAGGCCAAGGCGCCACTGACTGAGGGCGCGGGCATTGATGGCCGCGCCGTGCCGTCGCCCAGCACCCTGAAGCGGCCTGCGGTGCCGGCCGACAAGGTCTGGCTGTCACCCTACGAGGTGGCCTTCAAGCAGCCCGCCTGCATCGGCTGCCACGACAGCGGCCCCTTCATGTACAGCCCCTACATCGCCCAGACGACCATGTTGCCCGGCGATCCCTTTGGCTTTTACCAACCCAAGGCCATCGGCGAGGACTTCAAGCGCGCCTGGGCGAAGTTGAATGCCTTCGGCATCACGACGCGGGGCAACACCTGCACGGCCTGCCATCGCATGGGCAACATGAACTCCTGCCAGGTGGCGATGAAGCAGTCCACCGGCAATGCACCTCAGGAGGGTGGCGACGAGTGGTCCAAGAAGTTCCCGCAATCACACTGGATGAGCCCGGGCAACCTGCACAGCAAGGCGCAGTGGGACGAGCAGTTCAGCGAGAGCCTGAAGAAGCTGGCGGCCTGCTGCGACAACCCGCAGGGGGCGGGCTGTAGGGTGGTGGAGTACGGGCCGAAGGGAGCGCTGCCCAAGCGTTGAGGCAGCCGCGTCAGCCGCGCACAAACCGCATCAACCGCCCGCGGTAGTCCGGCCTCCCCGCTTCCGCCCCTAACAGCACCTCACTGAACTCAAACCCCAGCCCCGCCATCCGCTTGCCAAACGCCGCGCGGTTGCCGCGGTTGGGGTCCACGATCAACAGCTCGCACTGCGGCAGCGCGTGCTTCTCGATGAAGGCCGCCAGCGCGCCGCCGTCGTCGCGTTCGTAGAGCACGTCGCTGCCGATGATGAGATCGAAGCGTCCTTGCACACGCGGTGCGCCTCCCTCGGCGGCGACCGCGTCCTCGCTCCAGTCGCCATGGCAGTAGCGCATGGGCGTGAGCTCGTTCAGGCGCAKGTTCTCGAGCAGGAAGGCGCCGGCCAGCGGGTGGATGTCGCTGGCCGTGACCTCGGCGCCGCGGCGGTGGCACACCAGGCTGGCCAGGGCCAGACCGCAGCCGATCTCCAGGATGCGTTCGCCCTCTAGCAGGGGCCGGATCGCCATCGCGGCGGCCAGATGCAGCCCGGAGGGCCAGACCTGGCCGAACAACGGCCATTGCGCGGGCGAGATGCCCAGGGCCTCGGCCGCACCCGCCGGGTCGGCGAACTGGTCGTTGTCCAGCAGCGAGCGGATCTGCAGATCCGCCGCGCCATCGATGGCGAGCGCCTGGACTTTGATTTCATAGCCGGGCATGAGAGCCCCCAGGTGACCTGCGTGTCAGAGCGCAATGCGACACGGGGAGGTCAGCGCCGCTGTTCGTTCACAGCGGCCGGGCGACAGGCCGGCGGGGCAAGACGGTAGCGGCCGCGCGGAGCGCGCGGCCGTTGAGCCAGTGTAGGGTCAGCTCATCAGGCTGTAAGGCCCGCCGCGTTCCAGGGCCTTCTTGTAGGCCGGCCGCGCGTGGATGCGGGCCAGGAAGTCCTTCAGCTTGGGGTAGCTGTCCATCGTGCCCCGTGCTGCCGCGGCTTCGACAGGAAAGCTCATCTGCATGTCGGCCGCGCTGAACTCGGCGCCGGCAAACCAGGGCCGGGACGCCAGCTCGCCCTCCAGGAACTTCAGCTGCGCGTCGATATTGGGCTGCACGAAGCTGTTCAGCACCTTGTCGGCAATGCCCTTGGCGATGGGTTTCACAAAGAAGGGCATGGGCGCGCGCTTGACCTTGTTGAACACCAGCTTCATGACCAGAGGCGGCATCGCCGAGCCCTCGGYGAAATGCATGAAGTAGCGGTAGTGCAGCAGGTCCTGCTCGCCCGTGGGCTTGAGCCGGCCCTGGCCGTAGCGGTCCACCAGGTACTCCAGGATGGCGCCGCTCTCCGCCACCGTCAGCCCGCCGTCGGTGATGACGGGGCTTTTGCCCAGCGGGTGCACCTGGCGCAGCTCGGGCGGCGCCAGGCCGGTCTTGGCATCGCGCTGGTAGTGCTTGATCTCGTAGGGCAGGCCCAGTTCTTCGAGCAGCCACAGCACGCGCTGCGAACGGGAGTTGTTGAGGTGGTGGACGGTGATCATGTGCCGCAGTGTAGGCAGGCACCCAACCGACGCTACACCGGCACTTCAGCGGCAAGGCGGCGCAAGGCGTCCAGCTGCCAGTCGAACTCGGGCTGGAAGGACTCGCGCTGCTGCACGGCGCCATAGCCGCCCTCGCCATAGACCGTGGCATAGGCCGCGTATTCGGCTGCGCGCAGCGCCCGCCCCGCGAGGGCATTGGCGACCGCATAGGAGGCCGACACGGCCGCATGGCCCACGCCGTCGAGCGAGCGCGAGCCCGGGTGGTGGTTGGCCAGCCGCGCCGCTTCGGCAGCCGCCGCATCCACCTCTGCCCGTGTAGCCCCCCTGCTCGCAAAGCGGGCCAGCACGTCGAGGCAGTCGACGACGGCGGCGTCTTCCAGCAGATGCCGCACCCGCTGCACGCACGCGAGGCCGAAGCGAAGCCGCAGCCCCTCCTGCGCCGGGGCGTCCAAGGCGAGTTCGCGGGCCAGATGGTCAAGGGCGTCGTTCATGGCGACCCAGTTTAGGCAGACGGGATTGCACCGCAAGGCCGCGGCCGGCTACGCTGCGGCGCGGCACGCCGTGCCGAAGGAGGGTCGCATGGCTCAATGGCCGACACTGGAAATCGCCAAGCTCATCGTCGGCGTGTTGACGCCGCTGTCGGTGGCCCTGCTGGGCTGGCTGTTCAGTCGCCAGCTCAAGCGCCTGGACCTCAGCAACTGGACCAACCAGAAGCTCATCGAGAAGCGCCTGGCCATCTACGACGACATCGCGCCCAAGCTGAACCAGCTGCTTTGCTTCTTCACCTGGGTGGGCTACTGGAAGACCATCTCGCCGGCTGATGCCATCCATGCCAAGCGCGACCTGGACAAGACGCTCAACATCTACCGGCATGTGTTCGAAGCCGAGGTCTACGAGGCCTACCAGGACTACATCCACGTCCTGTTCGAGACCTACACGAGCGCGGGCCACGATGCCAAGCTGCGCGCGCTGGTGCGCAGTCCCGATGGCGACCGCCGCACCGACAGCGGCTATGCCTGGAGCGAGGCCTGGAATGCCTGCTTCTCGGAGCCCGAGAACGCCGTGGACAAGCGTGAGGTGCGCGACAAGTACAAGGCGTTGATGGCGGCCCTGACACGCTCGCTGGGCGTTGGCACGGCCCAGCACGCGCGGGCATGAGCCCGGTCAGGCCTGGGCTGGCGCCTCGTCCGGCGCCAGCAAGCGGCCAAACACCAGCTTGACGATGAGCAGCCCCACCCCGGCCGCGGCCACCAGTACCGCATGCAGGCCCCAGAACTGTGAGCCCGGCATGGTCTCAAGCAGCCCGGCCAGCCAGCCGACGAAGGTGTTGCCGAAGAACAGGTGCAGGTAGTAGATGCCGATCATGACCCCCTGCAGGCCGCGCGGCGCGGCGCGTGAATACAAGGCCAGGCCCACTGGCATGATGTTGGCGAAGCCGATGTCGTTGACCAGGGTGTAGGCGAAGGTCCACAGGATGCTGATCTTGCCGCCGCCGGCTTCGATGGCGAAAGCCGGGATCAGCAGCAGCAGCGGCGCGCCAGCCGCGACGAAGGAGCCCAGCGCCATCTTGGTGACCTCGTCGGGTTCGCGTCGCCGCGTGGCCCACCAGCGCCAGAAGGCGATCGAACCCAGCATCGTGATGAAGCTCACCGTGGCGTCCACGGCCTGCAGCCAGGTCACCGGCACCTGGAAACTGCCGACCATCATGTCCATGTGCTGCTGCGACCACAGCGGGTAGGCGTTGTTGAACTGCTGGTTGCCGACGATGGACAGCATCAGCAGCGGCAGGATGCCGACGAGCAGGGCGACCTGCACGACGCCACGGCGGCCCAATGGCGGACGCACCTCAGCCTTGGCTGCGCTGCGCTGCGGTTCGGGCGGCAGCCAGCGGCGGCCCGCCAGATAGACGAACAGACCGATCAACATGCCCACGCCGGCCGAGCCGAACCCCCAGTGCCAGCCCACCTTCTCGCCGAGGGTGCCACAGACGATGGGGGCGGCGATGACGGCGATCTGAATCGCCAGCATGAAGATCTGGAAGGCGCTGGCGCGGCGCTTGTCGCCCGGCGCATAGAGGTCGCCCACCTGGGCCGCGATATTGCCCTTGAAGCAGCCCACGCCCAGCAGCAGGCAGCCCAGGGCCGGCAGCAGCGCGGCCTCGATGGCCATCAGGAAGTGGCCGGTGGCCATCAGCAGCGCGCCGATGACGACGGTCTTGGTGCGGCCCAGCAGCCGGTCGGCGATCAGCCCGCCGAAGATGGGCAGCAGGTAGACCAGGCCCACATAGAGGCCGAACACGGCAGACGCCAGCTGCTGCGGCGAGCGCGGACCGGTGACGTTCTCTATTGCCGAGCGCAGCGCATCCATGCCGGCCACATGGCCGATGTGGGCCGGCAGGAAGAGGTAGTTGCTCAGATAGAGCACCAGCAGCGCCTGCATGCCGTAGTAGCTGAAACGCTCCCACAGCTCGCAGAAGGACAGCCAGCCCAGGCCGGCGGGGTGGCCCAGGAAGGATCGGTCATGGCGGGCGCGTGCGTCGCTTGTGGCGTCGGCGGCCGCGGTCAGGGTGGCGGAGGTCAAGGGGGTGTCCCGGAAACTTGCGGAAAGCCGAGACTGTCCATGCCGGGTGACCGTCTGGCAATGGGAATGGCCCGGGCATGACGGGCGTCATGGGGGCGGCCCGTCGTTTTCGTTGCTTACGATGGGGCGCATTCATCCAGGGAGAGGCGTCGGCATGGAAAGCTTTGTCACCGAGGAGCGTTTCGAGCGCAGCGTGGCTCGGGCGGCTTGGAAAACGCCCCAGCAACTGGCCTCGCTGCGGGCCTGGCGAGTCCAGCCGACCGACGAAAAGCCGTTGAAGTTCTTCTTCCACACCAACACGCAGGCCAAGGCCGACGCGCTGGCGGCGGTGCTGAAGGCGCGCGGCTATGAGCCGCAGGCGCGCAAGACGGGCGCTTTCGTGGACTGGACCGCCGCTTCGCTGGAGGTGGCGTCGTGGGTGGTCACCGGCCACACCCCGCCGCTGCTGATGACGGAAGACGCCCTGCTCGCATGGACGAAGGAGATGTGCCAGCTCGGCCCACAGCATGACTGCGAGTTCGAGGGATGGTTCGGCGAGACGCCGGACTTTCTCGAAAAGAGCGATGACCACTGGCTGCAAGGGCGCCCTGATGGCAAGCTGGATCTGGACATCTACCGCTGGAGCGCCGCCTCGGAGGCCGCACTGGCGGAGAACGACGTCTACTGGGTCAGCCCTGGTGCCGGCGTGGGTTCGCTGGGGGCGCTGCAACCCTACGCCCACAAGATCCGCGGTCTCAGGAGCCCGTCGGAAGAGCTGAGCCTGGAGAGCATAGATCTGCTGCCGGCACTGGAGCAGATCTACCTGCACAAGGCGCCGCAAGCCCATGGCGACTACCGCAAGCTGCCCAGGCTGCGCGGCTTTCGCTGCCTGGATGCGGAGAAGCTCGATCCCCGAGGGCTGAACAACCCCAGCCTGCGCCGCGTGGAGCTGAGGCGGCCCCGCAAGCTCAAGTCCTTGAATGCACTCGACGGCTGGAGCGGCCTGGAATCGCTCATCCTTGCCGGCGCGCCGCTGACCTCGCTGGAAGGCCTGGCGCGGTTCTCGGCGCTGCGTGAACTGCGCCTGGCGCATTGCCTGAGCCTCACGGACATCAGCGAGCTGGCTCAGACCCCGGGCATCGAAATGCTGGAGATCTACAAGACCTCCAAGGTGCAGAGCTTCGAGCCCATCGCGGGGGTGAACCGGCTGCGCTGGGTCTTCGTCTGCAGCCGCGGCGGGACGCTGGCCAGCTACGAGACCTTGAGTCACTGGCCGGAGCTGCAGAACGCCGGCGTGTTGCTGCACATGGGCCAGGTCGACTTCGCATCGCTCGCCCGGCATCCTTCGGCAGCGGAGCTGCTGCTGTACACCCAGCCAGGATTCCAGCTGCCCAGCGAGGATGAGCTGCGCCGCGCACTGCAGGCCCAGGGCAGGCAGGTTCGCAGCGTGTTCCTGCGGCCGAAGGACGAGTGCCCGTCCATCCACGTCACCTTTGAATCGCCCTACTGGCGCTCGCCCGCGGCGCACGAGGGGCACGCGCGCGTGTTCGTGGAGTGAAGCGTATGAACACCCCTCCTCGCGTCCTCGTCACCGGCGGCAGCGGCTACATCGCCGGCGTGCTGATCCGCCAGCTGTTGGCCAACGGTTGGCAGGTGCACACCACCGTGCGCGACCTCAGGCGCGAGCCGGCGCTGCGCCAGTTGCTGGGCGCAGATGACGGAGACGCGAGCGAACAGCTGCGCTGCTTTGCCGCCGACCTGATGGCCGACGCCGGTTGGGCCGAGGCGGCCGCTGGTTGCAGCCACATGGCCCACCTCGCGTCGCCGCTGCCGGTGGGCGTGCCGCGCGACGCCAACGAGCTGATCGTGCCCGCCCGCGACGGCGCCCTGCGCGCGCTGAAGGCCGCGCGCGATGCCGGCGTGCAGCGCGTCGTCATGACCTCATCCGTCGCGGCCATCTCCTATGGGCATGGCCCGGGCGAGCACCATTTCACCGAGGACGACTGGACGCGGCTGGAGACGCCCGGCATCCCGCCCTACATCCAGTCCAAGACCATCGCCGAGCGCGCCGCGCGCGACTGGGTGGCGCGCGAGGGCGGCGGGCTGGAGTTCTGCACGGTCAATCCGTCAGTCGTGCTCGGCCCGGTGGCGAGTGCCGACTACTCGGCCAGCGTCGTCATCGTCAAGAGCCTGCTGCAGGGCAAGGTGCCGGCCCTGCCCAACATCGGCTTCGGCATCGTCGACGTGCGTGACGTGGCCGAGCTGCACTGGCGCGCGCTGACCGCGCCGGGCATGGCCGACGAGCGCTTCATCGCCTGCGGCGGTTTTCTCTGGCTGCGCGAAATCGCGGCCATCCTGAGGGCCGAGCTTGGCGAGCAGGCCCAGCGC
Source organism: Roseateles sp. P5_E11 (assembly GCF_054049355.1). Taxonomy (NCBI): domain Bacteria; kingdom Pseudomonadati; phylum Pseudomonadota; class Betaproteobacteria; order Burkholderiales; family Sphaerotilaceae; genus Roseateles; species Roseateles sp. P5_E11. The sequence goes on from NZ_JBFUMO010000002.1 coordinate 33,594, forward strand.
GTGCCGACACTGCAGATGCCGGACTGGGCGGTGCGCCTGCTGGCCAAGGTCAGCCCGGCGGTGCGGGCGGCGGCGAGTGAGCTGGGCACGGCGCGGCATCAGGATGCGACGCATGCGCGGGAGGCGCTGGGTTGGGTTCCCAGGCCGCCGCGTGAGGCGATCGTGGCGACCGCTCGCGATCTGATCGCACTGTGCATGTGACGCGGCGTTGAGCCGATCTGGCTGACCTGCCGGAGAACTCACAGAGACGGCGACTGCCTGCTGGCGTGCCAGAACGCGAGGATCACCACCTTGTCCGGCAGCGCCTGGTAGTAGACGTGATAGCGGATGCGGGCGAGGAAGAGCCGTCGCAGGTCCGGGTGGCGTGGCGACGCAGAGCGCGCGCCCAATTCGGGTTGCAAGGCCAGCAAGCGGAGTGCGTCCTCGAAATCGTTCGCCACGGCGTCAGGTGCAGCCTGCCGGTTCTCGCGCCACCACGATGCGGCCCGCTCCAACTGGGTGGCGGCCCTGCGGGTCACCACCACGGCGACGCGGCCACTCACGATGCCATGCGAAGTCGTTGCAGCAGCACGTCGGCCGGCATCGTTTCGTCGCGCTCCAACTCGCCGAGTGACGCTTGCAGCTCGGCTTCGAGTTCAGGAGGCACAAGGAAGGTCTCGTTCCTGTCGCGTGTCAGGATTGTGACGACCGTGCCCTCGGGCAGCGGGTCTCCTTCGACGACGATCTTGCCGCCAACGACGGTGCCAGTGGTGAGCTGCATGGGCGCCATGGTACGCCTCACCTTCCCCGGCGCTGCCACAACGGCTTCTTCCCTTTCAGGTGCCGCTCGATGCCGTCATTGAGCCGGCTGCGCAGATCGATGACCGCCTCGACATGCCCGAACACCTCGGGAAAGCGCAGGTCCAGCCACAGCCACAGCGTGCACTGGCGCAGCGCCTGCTCCATGCGGTCCAGGCGGCTGTGCTCGTCGACGTCGTCCAGGAACCAGGGCGTGCCGGCCTTGCCGGTGCGCGCGTGGCTGGCGGCCCAGGCCTGGAACTGCTCGACGACCTGGGGCAGGCGGTCGTCCACCGGTGCCTGCGCGTAACGAAAACGCTCCTGCAGCGACAGCGCCGCCGCGTTGCGGTCCAGCATCTCGGCCAGGCCTAGCATCTGCTCCAGCTCGGCCACTTCGAAGTGGGCGTCGTCCAGGCGCAGCTGCTGCATGAAGACGGTCAGCACCTGGTGCAGGCTGTTCACGCCCAGGCGCGCCGAGATGGTCTGCACATGGCGCCAGTTGGGCGCCACCGGGCATTTGAAGTCGCGCGGCGCGCGCGGCTCCTTGGGCAGCAGCTCGCGCAGCGTCTTCATCGCGTCGGCCTCGGCCTCCTTCAGCACGCTGACGAAGCCCTCGTCGTGCATGCCGTAGCGGCCGGCGCGGCCGGCGATCTGGTGCACCTCGCTGACCGTCAGCGCGCGGTCGCCGACGCCGTCGTACTTCTCCAGCGTCGAGAACAGCACGCGGCGGATGGGCAGGTTCAGGCCCATGCCGATGGCGTCGGTCGCGACCAGCACCTGGCTGGCGCCGACGGCAAAGCGCTCGGCCTCGCGGCGGCGCACCTCGGGTGGCAGCGCGCCGTAGATGACGCTGACAACGTGGCCGTTCTGCGCGATCTGGTCGCGCAGCATCAGCACGTCGCGGCGGCTGAAGGCCACCACCGCGTCGCCCGCATGCAGATGCGTCATCGGCACGGGCGCGGGCATCAGCTGCACATGCTGCTTGCGCTCGAAGACGCGGCGCTCGGGCTTCTCGCCGCACAGCTGCAGCAGCCGCTCGATGGCCGGCGCGGCATAGGCCGAGGCAATGATGATCAGCTCGCGTGCCGGTACGCCGACGATGGCCTGCGTCCAGGCCCAGCCGCGCGAGTCGTCGAAGATCATCTGCGCTTCGTCGATGACCGCCACGTCGATGGTGTCGCGCGTGTTGACCATCTCGATGGTGCTGCTCACCACGCGCGCGTCGTTGGCCGGCACGTTCTCTTCGCCGGTCAGCAGCGAGCAGGGCACGCCGCGGCCCACCAGCCGGTCGCGGCCCTCCAACGCCAGCAGGCGCAGCGGTGCCAGGTAGGCGCCGTCCAGCGCCTGCGCCAGCCGCTCGAAGGCGGCATAGGTCTTGCCGCTGTTCGGCGGGCCCAGATACAGCGTGACCTTGCGGCCCAGCTTGCGCGCCGCGTCGAAGCTGTCCGGGTAGCCCTGGAAGGCCAGTTCGCGGCCGAGGCTGGCCAGCGTGTCCTGCTCCTCGACCGTCTGCTCCCAGCGGTCCTGGGCGCGGTTCAGTGCGGCCTTCAGGTCCTCGTAGGGCATGGGCACGCCGCACTCGGCCTGCAGCCGCGGCAACAACGACGCGAGCTGGCTGGCATGGCCCATGGCCTCGCTGCGGGCGATGAGGTGGTTCAGGTGCAGGATCAGCTCGGCCGTGTAGGAGTACTCGGGCGCCTGGCCCAGGTTGTGGCGCAGCGCGGCCGTGTCGCCATCACGGAAAAAGGCCCAGACGGGCTCCTCGGGCACCGGCACGCGGTGCGACAGGTCGATGCGCCAACCCTCGTGCGCGAGCGTGATCGGGTGCACGCACAGCCGCGTGAACACCAGGCCTTCGCGGCGCAGCCCCAGGCTTTCGAGCTGGTGCAGGCGCTGCTGCAGCTGTGGGCGCAGCGTGTTGGTCTGCGGCGTGGCTTCGAGCTGGGCCAGCGCGACGGGGATGTGCGTCGGCAGGATCCAGCGGCTCGGCCGGCCGCCGCCAGCGGCCCGGGAGATCTGGATGCAGCCGAGGCGGTCCAGGGCCTCGTCGCTGCCATCGTCGAGGTCAGCCGGCACGAGCACCTGGGGCAACGCGTGCGCTGCCTGGCGGATGCGGGCCCAGTCTTCAGGCGCGAGGCCCGCGGGGAAGCGGGCGGYGTGGCTGGGTTGCGGGAGGGGAAAGGCGGGTGCGGGCGGCTTGGCCGGCTTGGGCGAGGAGACTTCGGAATTCACGGCGGAAGTGGAACACAGGCGAGCTGACTGCGTCCTCGCCAAGAGGGCCGACGGGCGCGCGGTTTGCCGGTGCCCATTCCTTCGTGACAAGCTCTGCAACTGCTTTGGAGGCCCGCATGCCACGCGAAATCAAGGTCGTCAGCGAAACCGTCGCCGCACCGGCGCAACAGGTCTATGAGTTCGCCCGCCAGCGCGAGAACCTGCACCTCTGGGCATCGGGCCTGGCGTCGGCCGACATCGAGCAGGAAGGCGACCATTGGGTGGTGGCCGATTCACCCATGGGCCGCATCCAGATCAGGATGGCGCCGCGCAACGAGTTTGGGGTGCTGGACCACGATGTGACGACGCCGGACGGCGTGATCACGCACAACGCCTTCCGGGTCACGCCGGTGGATGAGGGCTGTGCGCTGATGTTCGTGGTGCTGAGGATGGCGGGGGCGAGCGACGAGGAATTTGAGCGGGATGCGGCGCATGTGCGCAAGGATTTAAGGGCGTTGAAGGCGTTGATGGAGAACGGCTGACTTGCTTCCCGCAAGGCAGCGTTGGCTGCTCGCACCCCACCAAGCTGCCAGCGACGCGGTTTGGGCGACGTTCAGCGCCAGCTACTCGAGAGCTTCGACGCGCACGCTGCCGAACTCGCCAACCAGCACAGCAACGAGTCGTCCTAAATAGTCTCGACCCGATCCACCGTGGTCACAGAAGTACAGCCCGTACTGTTCAATCATCGCCGTCGCATCCGGCATTCCAGGCTTCGTCGAGTCGGCTCGGAATTCGTAGCTGGGGGTTGGCACGCTGCCGATTTTCACGGTGGCCACTTCGGATAGGGCGTGCTCGATCCGCGCCTTGTCGAGGTGCGAGAACGTCAGTCGATATTCAGTACCCATGACGGTCAGAGTCGTTCCACTTGCATCACAACGGCTTCGGCCGCGTCCCCTCAGACGGATTCGCAATCCACCCCTGCAGCTCCGCCGCCCTTGCATGTTTGGGCGCCAGCTCCAGGAAAGTCTTGTAGGCCGCCATCGCCTTGCCCTCGTCGCCTGCCAGCAGCCGCGCGTCGCCGAGGTTGAGCCAGGCCAGGGAACGGCTGCCGTCCATTTCGACGGCCTTCTCGAACCACACTGCAGCATCGGCAGGCTTGCCGCGCCGGTACAACACGAAGCCCAGGTTGTTGGCCGCCAGCGCGAACTTCGGCTGCAGCTGTAAAGCCTCCTTGAATGCGGCTTCGGCCTCGTCGTAGCGGCGCTCGCGGTAGAGCTGCAGACCACGGTCGTTGGCACGCTGGGCGGCGACGCGGGCACCGGGGTCGACGCGGGCGGTCGTCGCGGCGAGGGCCTGGTCCTTGCCGTCCAGGCCCTTGATCGTCACCTGCACGGCGCTGGCGGGGCCCGAGGGCTGCCGGCCGGCGCTGCTGGCCTCGTCGAGCTTGGCGGCGAACTGGCTGGCCTTGTCGTCGAGCTGGGCCACGGCGCCACTCAGCGCGGGCTCCTGCGCCGTCRGCAGCTCGAAGATGAACTCACCGCCCTCGCTGCCCGGCAGGCTGCCAAAGGCCGGCGTCTGGTGGGCGATCGCCGACACGGCGGGGGCGACATAGGCGGCCAGCTCGGTGGCCGTGATGAGGCCGTCGCCGTTCAGGTCGGCCTTGCCGTTCAGGGCCTGCAACAACGTCCACGTGAATACCGAATGGCCGCCGGGGCCGTCGTCGGCCACCYGTTGGTCGGCGCCGCCGGCGGTCATCATCTGGCGGCCGATGCGGCGCGCGTTGGTGCGAGCGAAGTTGCTGTCGGCTGCCGCCGAGCCGCCGCGCGTCAAGCCGAGACCCGAGTAGCAGGCGTCGATGACGAAGAGAGCGTGCTTGGCCGTGATGGCCTCGGCCACCTCCTGCAGCTGCGGCATGGCGATGGCGTCGGCCTGCAAGTCGTTCAGGCCCGCATCCACCGGCACGATATAGCCCACCTCACGGCCGCTGGGCAGTTTGCGCGTGCTGCCGTGGCCGGCGAAGAAGACGAAGACGCGGTCGTCGCGCTTCACGCGCTTGGCGTCGCCAAAGCGCTCATTCAGCGCCTTCAGGATGTTGGCGCGCGTGGCCTCGGCATCGGTCAGCAGCGTCACGTTGTCGGCGCGAAAACCGAACCGCGTAACCAGGGACTCACGCACGGCCTGCGCGTCGCGCACCGCATGCGAGAGCTTGGGCCAGGCCGTGTATTGGTTGATGCCGATGACCAGCGCGTGGCTGTCGCGATACAGCTCACCAGCGGCGGGTGGCGGCGCAGCGGGGCGCTCGGAGGACACGACAAACTGCCCATCCTTCCAGCTCGCAAAGCGCCAGCCCTCGGCGGCGAGCTGGTCCAGCACCAGGGGCAGCGCCTGCACCGTGCGGGCGTGGATGTCGTGGAAGAGCACGATGCCGCGCTGCTGCTTGTCCAGCTCGGCCATCACCCGCGCGGCGATGCTCTTGGGAATGGGGTCGCTCCAATCCAGCGAGTCGACGTTCCACATCATCGAGCGCAGCTTCAGCGCCTCAATGGTGGTCAACGCCCCATCGTTGCGCGCGCCATAAGGAAAGCGAAACAACGCGTCGCCGTTGCGACCCGCCGCGTCCAGCAGCGCCTCCGTGTTGGCGGCTTCTTCCTTGACCTTGACGAGCTCGAACTTGGACATCAGCCCATGCGTGAAGCTGTGGTTGGCCAGCTGGTGGCCGGCCGCGAGAACGCGCTTGGCGACGGCGCTGCCATTGCCCGGCTGGATCTTGCCGTCGGCGCCCACCTTGCCGAGGTTCTGGCCGAGCTGGAAGAACACAGCCGGTGCGTTGTAGCGCTTCAGGATCTCCAGGATCTCGTCCGTGTAGCGCGCATGCGGGCCGTCGTCGAAAGTCAGCAGCACGGTCTTGGGCGGCAGCTTGTCGCCAAAGACCTCGCGCTCCTTGGCGGCGACACCGCGCATCGCACCTGACGCGGCGGGCTCCGGCTCCAGGTCAGCCGCGGCCGGCAACTGTGCGCCGTGCTGCTTCATGACGGCGTCGCGCGTGTGCAGCGCCTTCAGCTTGGCGACGTAGTCGCTCCAGCGCTCGCGCTTGAGCTCGATGCCGCGCTTGGCAAAGCCGCCAAACACTTCCTTCAGCTCCTGCTCATAAGCCTTCTCGACTTCGGCCAGCGTGTCCAGGTCCTCCTGGGCGCGGCGCGCAAGCTTGATGCCGTCCAGCGTCTGCGCGCTCTTCAGTCCGGTGGCGAGCTGGCTCAGCACTTCCTTGAAGGCGAGGCGGTCGGCGTCGAACCAGCTCGGCTCGCTCTCGATGCGCGTCAGCAGCGCGGCGGTGGCGTCCAGCGATTCGGGCTTGAGCGCCAGATCGGCCAGGCGCTGCTGGCGCTGCAGCAGCTCGTGGAAGAGCTGCTGGCCCAGGGCCTGGACCTCGCGGCGCTGGGCGGCCGGCAGGGTGGCCTCGCCGTCCATCAGCACGACGATCTGGCGGTGCAGGGCCAGCATGCCGTCGCCTTCCTCACGCAGCTTGGCCGTCGCACTGCTGTCCTGCGCGGCCGAGGCGGTTGGCAGCGCGGCGGGCACGTCGGCCAGGCGCTTGTTGCAGCCGGGCAGGGCAAAGGCGGTGGTCAGCAGCAGGGCGAGTGAGATGAGGCGCATTGCGGGGTGAAAAAGTCAGCCGCGAGATTGTGGGGCTGCCCGCGCTGCTGACAGCGCCGGGGGAGCGTGGGCGRCAGAGATTGCAGCCCGCGTTGGGCCCGCAAGAGGGTGAGGCAAGGCGCGGCGTGCAGCCGCGGGCTGGCCGCCCGGGCGAGCGGCGCAACGCCGAATCACCCCCTTGCGGGCCCAACCCTTCGGGCCGGGGCRAATTGCGAGGCCACTCGGCGTTGCCAGCTCGTTGTTGGGCCCCACCCAACGCCTCGCCGACGCCTTGATTGGCCTCGCAATTTGCCCCGGCGCGGGCCGCAATCTCTGTCGCCCACGCTCCCGATCACCGACAGAATGCCGTCCTCCCAACAAGGACGATAACGATGAGACTGCTTGCCCTGACCCTGGCTCTTGCTTGCTTCATCGCCCCTGGCCAGGCCGCCACCCCCGCCGAGCGCCTGGCCGATATGGCGACGCGCTACTACGACACCCGCTCCCGCTTCGACCCGCTCAACGCCACCCAGGCTGGCGACAACCGCTTCGACGACCAGCTGGGCCTGGACATCGCGCCGGCCGAGCGGGCCAAGCGGTTCGCCGCCTGGCGCGGCTTCCTGAAGGAGCTGGCCGCCCTGCCCGCCGCCAGCCTGCCGCCGGCCGAACGCCTGAACCGCGAGCTGCTGGAGCAGCAGCTGCGCGCCCAGCTGGCCTTCGAGCGCTACCCCGACCACCTGCTGCCCTTGCACCAGATGGGCGCCACGCCCTTCCAGCTGGCCTTCTTCTCCAGCGGCCAGGCCGGCCAGCCGCTGAAGACGGCGGCGCAGCTCGACGCCTACTTGAAGCGCGTCACCGGCCTGCCGGCCTGGTGCGACCAGGCCATCGCCAATATGCGCGAAGGCATGAAACGCGGCGTCGTGCAGTCGCGGCCCGTTGTCGAAGCGGCCCTGCCGGTGTTGAAGAGCCTGGCCGAGGCCGACGCCGAGCACAGCCCCTACACGGCGCCGGTGCGCGCCCTGCCCGTCGACATCAGCGCGGCCGACMGCACCCGCCTGACCGAGGCCTACCACCGCGAGCTGAGCGAGCGCGCCCAGCCCGCGCTGCGCCGCCTGCTCGCCTTCGTCGAGTCCGATTACCTGCCCGCCGCGAAGCGTCGCGGCAGCATCGGCTGGACATCGCTGCCCAACGGCAAGGCCTGGTATCGCCAATGGGTGCGCGAGCAGACGACGACCGACCTGACGCCTGAGCAGATCCATGAGCTGGGGCTCAAGGAGGTGGCGCGCATCCAGGGCGAGATCACGCGCATCGCGCCCCAGCTCGGCTTCACGGGCGACCCGCTGAAGAACGGCGGCCTGCTGGCCTGGGCGCGTACCGACGAGCGCTTCCGGCCCTTCAAGACCGAGGCCGAGATCCTGGATGCCTATCGCGCCATCAACGCCCGTGTCGCGCCGCAGTTGCCCAAGCTCTTCGGCCAGCTGCCGCGCATGGCGCTGGACATCCGCGCCGAGCCCGAGCTGACGCGCGAGACGGCTTCCGATCACTACACCGCCGGCCAGGCTGACGGCAGCGCGCCCGGCGTGTTCTGGGCCGTCATCAACGACCCCAAGGACTACTCCGTGGCGACGATGACCGCCCTCTTCCTGCATGAGGGCCAGCCCGGGCACCATTTCCACTTTGGCCAGCAGGTGGTGATGCCCATGCCCGAGTTCCGCCGTCGCATGTGGATCAATGCTTATGGCGAGGGCTGGGCGCTCTATGCCGAGACCCTGGGCCATGAACTGGGCCTGTATGCCAACGACCCCGTGGCCTACGCCGGCATGCTGCGCATGGAGATCAGCCGCGCGGCGCGCCTTGTCGTGGACACCGGCCTGCACGCCAAGGGCTGGAGCCGCGAGCAGGCGCTGAAGTACTGGATGGATGTGACGGGCGCCGGCGAGCAGCAGGCCGTCGCGCAGATCGACCGCTACCTCGCCTGGCCCGGCCAGGCCCTGGGCTACAAGATCGGGGCGCTGAAGATCCAGGAGCTGCGCCGTCGCGCCGAGCAGAAACTGGGTGCGAAGTTCAGCCTCGCCGCCTTCCACGACCAGGTGCTGGGCGAGGGCTCGCTGCCGCTGTCGGTGCTGGAGAAGCGCATCGATGCTTGGATCGCCACACAGGCTAAGGTGGCGCGATGAGCGACATCACGATCTTCCACAACGCGAAGTGCGGCACCTCGCGCAATGTGCTTGCGCTGATCCGCCATGCCGGCCTGGAGCCGCGCGTCGTCGAGTACATGCAGACGCCGCCGAGCCGCGACGAAATCCGCGCGCTGGCGGCGGCCGCCGACCAGCCCTTGCGCGCGTTGCTGCGCGAGAAGGAGGCCGTCTTCACCGAGCTGGGCCTCGCCGATCCGGCTCTGAGCGATGACGCCCTGCTGGACGCGGTTCAGCAGCATCCGGTGCTGCTGAACCGCCCCATCGTCGTGACGTCCCTGGGCACGGCGCTGTGCCGTCCGTCGGAGGCGGTGCTGGAGCTGCTGCCCGTCGGGCCGTTGCCGCCCTTCACCAAGTCTGACGGCGAAGTCGTGCACGACCACGGCCGTCGGCGCGGCTGAGGTTCAGGCCGGAAAGTCCGTCGATGCCGCGAGACCGCGCCATTCGGCCGTCTCGCGCTCGACAAAGGCGTGCTTGTCGGCAATGGCCTGCAGCGTGTCCGTGCCCAGCGGCAGGCGCAGTGGCGGGGTCTTGGCATCGACCAGCGTCAGCATGGCTTGCGCCAGGCGCTCGGGGTCACCGGGCTGGTTGAGGCTGATGCGCCTGGCGGCCTCGCGCACCTGGCCGGCGCTGGCGGCGTAGTCGGCCAACTCGCGCGGCGAGGTGACGAGGGACTGGCCTTCCAGAAACTCGGTGCGGAAGTAACCCGGCTCGACGACGGTGGCGTGGATGCCCAGCGGCGCGAGCTCGGCATGCAGGGCCTCGGTGATGCCCTCGACGGCGAACTTGGTCGAGCAGTAGACGCCGAACCCCGCGGCCGAACGGACCCCACCCAGCGACGAGATGTTGATGACATGGCCGCTGCGGCGCTCGCGCATCTGCGGCAGCACGGCGCGGGTCACGTTCAGCAGGCCGAAGACATTGGTCTCGTACAGGCGGCGCACCTCGTCGGCGCTGGCCTCCTCGACGGCGCCGAGCAGGCCGTAGCCGGCGTTGTTGACGAGGACGTCGATGCGGCCGAAGCGGGCCAGCGCGGCGGCCGTGGACCGAGCGGCCTGGGATTCGTCGGTGACGTCCAGGGCCACGGCCAGCAGGCCGGGCTGGGCGCCAAAGCGCTTCTCGATGGCGGCCGCGTCGCGGGCCGTGGCCACAACGGCGTCGCCATGAGCGAGGGCCGCTTCGGCGATGCGTGCGCCGATGCCGCGCGAGGCGCCGGTGATCATCCAGACGCGCTTGAAGGTGGGGGTGGTGGTCATGTTGGGCTCCGGTGTGGGGGGAAGGGTGGATCGGCCGATGGAGCGAAATTTAGGATCGGGATTGATCTTCAACTAGCCCAGAATCGCTTCATTGATTGGCAAGTAAATCCTGACAATGGCCTTCAACGAACTGCGCGCCATCACCACCTTCACCAAGGCCGCCGAGCTGGGCAGCCTGCGCCAGGCCGCGGTGGCCCAGGGCATCACGCCGCAGGCGGCGAGCCAGGCGCTGACGCAGCTGGAGGCCTACCTTGGCGTGCGCCTCTTCCACCGCACGACGCGTCGGCTCAGCCTGACCGAGGAGGGCGAGCGTTTCCTCGGCGCCGCAGCGCCTGGGCTGCAAGCACTGCAACGTGCATTGCACGGCGCGCGCCAGGGACGCGACGTCATCGCCGGGCCGCTGCGCATCACGGCCTCGCGCTCGCTGATGCTGCCGGTGCTGTGGCCGGTGCTGGAGGAGTTCTGCGCCCGCCACCCCGACGTCGAGCCCGATGTGCAGTTGGACGACCGCATCGGCGACTGGGTGGCAGACCGCGTCGACGTGGGCTTTCGCGCCGGCACGCCGCCGGGCGAAGGTCTGATCGCCCGCCACCTGCTGCCGCTGCAGCTGATCGTCTGCGCCGCGCCCGCCTACATCGCCCGCCATGGCGCGCCGCAGAGCATCGACGAGCTGGCCCAGCACCGCTGCAGCGGCTTTCGCCACCCGAGCACGGGCAAAGCCATGCCCTGGGAGTTCCTGGTGGGCGACGAGATCGTCGGGCGCGACGTCGCTTCGGTCTTCATGACCAACGACGTCGAGCTGGAGGCCAATGCCGTCGTGGCCGGCCAGTGCATCGGCCAGCTCGTCGGCGCCACCGCCGCCCCGCTGATCCGCAGCGGCCAGCTCGTGCCGCTGCTGACCCAGCATGTCTGCGCCCACCTTGGCCTGTACCTGTACTACGGCAGCCGCGTGGCCCAGCCGGCGCGGGTGCGCGCCTTCATCGACCTCGTCGTTGAGCGCGTGGTGGGCAACCCGGCCTGGGTGGTCAGCGCTCAGGAGCTGGCTGCGGCCGCCCGCAAGCGCCGCTGAGCGGGTAACAACCCGACGCGATTGGTAAAGCCTGGGCACACCGCGAAAGCCAACACTGCAGACGGGGAGGGCATCTCGATTGGAGGCTCTCATGAACTACAGAACCCTGAGCGCATGCGCTGCGGCCGTGGCCCTTGCAGCTTGCGGCGGTGGCGGCGGCGATGCCGGCACTCCTGTCACGACGCCCTCGAATAGCACCTCGGGCACGCTGGCCCTGAAACTGACCGATTCGCCGGCCTGCGGCTTCGACCATGTGTACGTGACGGTGCAAAAGGTCCGCGTCAACGCCAGCGCCGACGCCGCCGAGGACGGCGCCGGCTGGACGGACCTGGTGGTGGGCCCGACACAGCGCTTTGACCTGCTGGCGCTGCAGAACGGCGTGCTCGCCAGCCTGGGCCAGGTGCCGCTCGCCGTGGGCCATTACGCGCAGCTGCGCCTGGTGCTGGCCGAGAACGGCGGCGCCACACCGCTGGCCAACTCGGTCGTTCCCACGGGCGGCAGCGAGGTCGCGCTGAAGACGCCCAGCGGCCAGCAGAGCGGCCTCAAGCTCAATGCCAGCATCGACATCGCGGCCAACCAGATGGCCGACTTCGTGCTGGATTTCGATGCCTGCAAGTCCGTCGTCACGGCGGGCAATTCGGGCCAATATCTGCTCAAGCCCGTCGTGGCTGTGGTGCCCAACCTGCTGTCGGGCATCAGCGGCTATGTGGACGCCAGCGTCGCCTTTGGCGGCACCCAGGTCAGCCTGCAGCAGGGCGGTGTCGTGCTCAAGGCCACCGCGCCGGACAGCAGCGGCAAGTTCGTGCTCACCCCGGTGGCGCCGGGCAGCTATGACCTGGTCATCAAGTCCGCGGCGCGGGCCACCATGGTCGTGACCGGCGTGCCGGTGACGGCCAATACCGTGACGGCCGTCAGCACCAGCGTGGCGCCGCTGTCGCCCGCCCCGGCCATCGATGGCCAGGCCATGGGCACGGTGATGGTGGATGGGGTGGTCAACACGGCGGCCGTCGCGGCGACGCAGAAGCTGGCCAGCGGCGGCATCATCACCATCGCCGAGACCCTATCGGACTCGACGACCGGCGCCTTCAAGCTGACCCTGCCCGCCGCGCCGCCCTGGGTGGCGCCCTATGCCGCGCCGCCGGCCAGCCTGGTCTTTGCGGCGGACGTGACGGCCGGCCTGTCCTACTCCTTCAACGCCAGCCTCAACGGCACGGTCAAGGTCGTCGGCCCGTTGGCTGTCACGGCGGGTGGCACGCTGACGGTCAACTTCGGCTTCTAGGCGATAGTGGGTCTGAGCAGGTCGGCGATGCCGATGCGCGCGGCAAAGTCCTCGCGCACCCGCTCGGCCACATCGGTCACCGCCGCCGCGCCGTCGTCCATGAAGTCGACGACCGAGCGGAAGGGCCGCTCGCCATGCGCCAGGCCCACGACGCGCACGACCTCGTCGGCGACGGCCTGCGGGTCGGCTTCGGGCGGCATCAGCGCGGTCAGACGCGTGCCGATCTGGTCCATCAGGCCGGCATAGCGGGCGTAGGCCGCGGCCTTGGCCTCGTCGGCCGGCTTGCCGGCGTTGGCGAAATGGTCGGTGCCGCTGGTGAAGGCGCCGGGCACGACGATGCTGGTCTCGATGCCGAAGCGGGCCAGCTCGAAGCTCATGGTCACGGCCAGCGAGTCCATGGCCGCCTTGGCCGCCGCATAGGGGCCCAGGAAGGGAGGGAAGCCGCCGCGTGTCGTCGTGCTGCCAATCCACAGCAGCAGGCCGCGCTGCTGCTCCCGCAGCACCGGCAGGGCCGCGCGGTTGACGCGCTGGGCGCCCAGCACATTGGTGTTGAAGACGGCGGTGATCTCTTCCGGCGTGTAGGCCTCGGTAGGCCCGACGACGAGATGGCCGGCGTTGTGCATGACGACGTCCAGGCGGCCCTGCTCGGCCACGATGGTGGCGACGGCCGCGTCGGCACTGTGCTGCGACAGCACGTCCAGCTCCACGACGCGCAGGTCCAGCCCGCGGGCAAAGCTCCAGTCGCGCAGCTCGCGGGCCTTGGCCGAGTTCTTGCCAGCAACGCCGCGCATGCTGGCGTAGACGGTGTGGCCGGCGGTGGCCAGGGCCAGGGCGCTCAGCTTGCCGATGCCGCTGGAGGCGCCGGTGACGAGGATGACTTGTTGTTGGTTGCTCATGATGCTGTCCTCCTTCAGACAATGCCGCCGTTGACGCGCACCGTCTGGCCGTTGACCCAGCCGCCCTGCGGCCCGGCCAGCACGCCGACCATCGCCGCGATGTCTTCGGGCTGGCCCAGGCGCTCGAGCGGCGCCATCTTGGCGAGGCGCTCGACCTGCTCGGGCGTCTTGCCGTTCAGGAACAAGTTCGTTGCCGTCGGGCCGGGGGCCACGGCGTTGACGGTGATGGCCTTGCCGCGCAGCTCCTTGGCGAGGATGTTGGTCATGGTCTCGATGGCGCTCTTGGTGGCGGCGTAGACGGCGTAGCCCGGCAGGCCCAGGCCGATAACGCTGGTCGAGAAATTGATGATGCGCCCGCCCTGGCGCAGGCGCCTGGCCGCCTCGCGCATGGCCAGGAAGCTGCCCTTCACATTGATGTCGAAGAGGCGGTCGAAGGTCTCGTCGTCGGTGTCGGCCAGGTGGGGCAGCTCGTTGGCCATGGCGCCGGCGTTGTTGACGAGCACGTCCACGCCGCCGAAGGCTTCGGTGGCAGCGTCGAACAGCAGCCTGGCGGCGCCCGCGTCGGCCACGTCGGCCTGCACGGCGATGGCACGGCCGCCACGGTCCACGATCGCATCGACAACCTTTTGCGCTTCGACGGCATTGCCGGCGTAGTTGACGACCACGGCATGGCCATCGGCCGCCAGTCGCTGCGCAATGGCCGCGCCGATGCCGCGCGAGGCGCCGGTGACGATGGCGACGGGGGAAGAGGAAGAAGAAGTGGTGTTGCTCACGGGGTGCTCCAGATCGTTGGGTTGGAAGGCAGGACCGAGGAGCGGCCCTGTGAGTTCAATGTATTGTTCGATCGCTTTCGGATAAATCAGACGAACAAGACATCACAATCCAGCCCAACTAAACAATCGGAGCCAAACGGCCATGGACCGACTCGATGCGATGCGCCTCTTCGTGCGCATCGTCGACCTGGCCAGCTTCAGCAAGGCCGCCGACGAGCTGCAGCTGCCGCGCGCCTCGGTCAGCCTGGCGCTGCAGCAGCTGKAGGCGCGTCTGGGTGTGCGCCTGCTCAACCGCACGACGCGGCATGTGAGCCCGACGCTGGACGGTCAGGCCTATTACTTGCGCTGCCAGCAGATCCTGCAGGACGTCGGCGAGGCCGAGGACCTGTTCCGCACCGCCCAGCTCAAGCCGCGCGGCAAGCTGCGCGTGGACATGCAGGGCAACCAGGCCCAGCGCTTCGTGCTGCCCTACCTCGGCGACTTCCATGCCCGCTACCCCGACGTCGAGCTGGAGATCGGCCTTGGCGACCGCTTTGTCGACCTCGTGCGCGAGGGCGTGGACTGCGTGCTGCGCTCGGGCGAACCCAAGGATTCGTCCATGGTGGGCCGGCGCGTTGCCCAGCTGCGCCAGGTCACCTGCGCCAGCCGCGACTACATCGAGCGCCGCGGCCTGCCGCTCACGCTGGAAGAGTTCGCCACCCACCAGGCCGTCAACTACATCGGCAGCAGCGGTCGCGTGCTGCCCTTCGACTTCATCGTCGATGGCGAGGCGCACAGCCTCACGCTGCCCGGCCCGGTCACCGTCAGCAGCGCGACGGCATATGGCGCCTGCTGCCTGGCCGGCCTGGGCTTCATCCAGGCGCCGCGCTACAACTTCGAGAAAGAACTGGCGAGCGGCGAGCTGGTCGAGGTGTTTGCCGACTGGCAGCCGACGCCTATGCCGGTCTATGTGCTGTATCCCCATGCCCGCCAGCTGTCGTCGCGGGTGAGGGTGTTTGTGGATTGGTTGGCGGAGAGGATGGCGGCGGCGGGCTGAGCGACGTTGACCGGTGAGCGCTTATGAATCGCTGCACTCGGTGGGCCTAGGGGCCGACGTGGTGGCCTATCTGCATCGAGGCGCTGTCGTGAGCATCTGGACGCGGTTCGGCGCTGCGGGCCTCCTCGTCACCCACCCGACCCCGCCACCGCCCTGAACAGCCGGATTGCCGTCTCCGCCGCCGGCGCCAGCGTGCGGCCGCGCAACCAGACGGCGTGGGCGTCGACATAGAGCTCGCTCATCGTCTTGAGCCCGCGCACGGGCTGCAGGCCCAGGGTCTGGATGATGGGCAGGGAGCGTGGCAGCGCGGCCAGCAGGTCGCCGTCGGCCGCCAGCCGGGCCAGCGTGACGAGGTCGTCGCATTCGACGACGACGGGCAGCTCGGCCGGCGTTGCAAAGCCCAGGCCCTGGGCCACATAGGCCTGCAGCTGCGGCGACACCGACACCATGGCCAGGCCGTAGTGCACCAGGTCGGCCGCTGTCACGGTCGTGGCGTCCAACAACGGATGGCCCGCGCGGGCATAGACGGCGCCGCGGATGCGCGTTACCGGCGCCATCTCCAGCCGGCTGGCGTCGGTCAGCATGCGCGGGTCGGCGACGAAGAACTCGATGGCCTCGTCGGTGAGCAAGGTCAGCAGGCTGTCGACATTGCCGTAGCGCACGCGGGCGATAACACCGGGCGCCTGGCGGCGCAGCTCGGCCAGCAGCGGCGGCACCAGCACGGCGGCCGGCACGGGCCCCGCGCCAAAGGCCAGGTCGCCCAGCAGGCCGCCGCGCAGCAGGTCGGCGTCGCGCTCCAGGCAGTCGGCGTCGAAGACCAGGCGGCGGGCGCGCTCCACCAGCGTGCGGCCGGCCGGCGTCAGCACCGCGCCCAGCGGCCCGCGCTCGAACAGGCGCAGCCCCCAATGGGCTTCGAGGGCCTGGATGCTGCGGCTGAAGGCGGCCTGGCTCAGGTGCACACGCTCCGCCGCGGCGACGAAGCGGCCCTCGTCGGCGAGGGCGATCAGATGGGAGAGCTGGCGGAGGTTCAACCTAGATCCGGYAGTTGGGCRCGYCCGAGGGGCKGRCGAGGCGRGCCGYYGGCAAGGCGCGCCGACGAAGTGGGCTSMTGCCCACGAGGAGAAGCAACGCCGCCTGCGGTTTGCAGCGGCCGACCAGCGGGCGTGCAGCGTTGTTCATCGAAGCGGCGAGGGTGGCAAATCGGCCGGCGTGCCGAGGTTGAAGGCATGGCGCCATGGGGAGCGGCCGACTGCCGGATCTGGGTTGCTATGCAGTGAACGCAATGAATGCCAACCAATTATGCGTTGGACGTATTGGTTGCCGGCTTCCATCCTTCGCTCCCCGGCCCGCTCAGAGGTTGGAGGAGGCAAGCGCCGTGGAGTTCGATTACGTGATCGTGGGTGCCGGTTCGGCGGGCTGCGTGCTGGCCGCGCGCCTGAGCGAAGACCCCGGCGTGACGGTGGCCTTGCTGGAAACCGGCGGGCCGGACAGCAGCGTGCTCATCCACGCGCCGGCCGGCGTCGTCGCCATGGTGCCCACCCGCATCAACAACTACGCCTACCAGACCGTGCCCCAGCCCGGCCTGATGGGCCGCCGCGGCTACCAGCCGCGCGGCAAGACCCTGGGCGGCAGCAGCTCCATCAACGCCATGCTCTATGTGCGCGGCCACCGCCACGACTACGACCAATGGGCGAGCTTCGGCAACGCCGGCTGGTCGTATGACGAGGTGCTGCCCTATTTCCGCCGCGCCGAGCACAACGAGCAGTTCGGCGACTGCCCGCTGCACGGCCGTGGCGGGCCGCTGAACGTGACGCTGCCGCGCAGCGCGAGCCCCATCAACCAGACCTTCCTGACCGCCGCGGCGCTGCAGGGGGTGCCCCATATCGGCGACTACAACGGCGCCGAGCAGTTCGGCTCCTTCGTCTACCAGGTCACGCAAGTCAACGGCGAGCGCTGCAGCGCCGCCAAGGCCTATCTGACGCCCAATTTGGGCCGCCCGAACCTCAAGGTCATCACCCACGCGCAGGCGACGAAGCTGCGCCTGGCCAATGGCCGCGCGGTGCGCGTGGACTACCGCGTCCACGGCCAATCCCGCTTCGTGCGTGCGCGCCGCGAGGTCCTGCTCAGCGCCGGCGCCTTCGGTTCGCCGCAGCTGCTGATGCTCTCGGGCATCGGGCCTGGCGCACACCTGCGGCAGACGGGTGTCGAGGTGCAGCACGACCTGCCCGGCGTCGGCCAGAACCTGCAGGACCACATCGACTATGTGCAGACCTGGCGCTGCAGCTCGGACACGCCCACCTTCGGCGTCTCGCTGCGCGGCGGCGCGCGGCTGGCGCGGGCGGTGGGCGAATGGCGGCGCCATCGCAAGGGCCTGCTGACGAGCAGCATTGCCGAGTCCGGCGCCTTCCTGCGCTCCTCGGCGGATGTGACCGTGCCCGACCTGCAAC
>NZ_JBFUMO010000003.1:0-48496 GCF_054049355.1 Roseateles sp. P5_E11
GTCGAGGTACTTGCTGCGGTACTTGAACAGCAGCGAATTGGTTACCGGACCTGTCTGGAGCTTGAACTGCGTGCTGAAGATGTTGCGGAAGGTGACGGCAGCGTTTTCGCCGTAGTGGCCCATGCTGTCCGTGAAGTCGTTGCTCGTGCCCGCGCGGGTATACGAGGACTCGATCATGTACGTGCCAGCCAGCGAAGTTGTGAGTCGACCGACCGACGGAATGTCCACACGACCTTCGAGCTCCCAGTCGATACCCTTGGTGATGGCTTGGCCGATGTTGGTCGACAGGGCCATGAAGGCGTAGTAGTTCGATGTTTCAGCCGGTTGCTTGTAAGTCGTGAACAGGCTTTGATACTTCTGCGGATCGCCGAAAGCTTGGTTGGCCGACACGCCGCTGACTGCATCGCGCAGCTTCACCTGCCAGTAGTCGAAAGCCGCGCTGAAGTTCGAGGTCGGCTCGATGCGCATGCCGATGGTGGCCTGCTTGGACCTCTCGGCCTTCAGGTTCTCGTTGCCGCCGCTCAGCTGCGTGTACTGGGCCTTGCCGGGCTTGCAGGGCGGCGAGCCGCTGCCGTCGCCAGGGAAGGGGCAGTCGTAGCTGGAGGCGGTCACGCCGTTGGAGACCAGCGGCTGGGCGATGTCCAGCATATCCGGGGCCTTGAAGCCCGTGCCGTAGGAGCCGCGGAACATCAGCTGGCTGGAGACCTGGTACTTGCCCGACAGCTTGTAGGTCGATGCCTTTTCCGTCTTGCCGAAGTCGCGCTTGTTGATCGCGTCCTTGATCTTGCTGATGCTGTCGTAGCGCAGCGAGGCATTGACCTCGAGGCCCTTCACGACCGGGATCTGCAATTCAGCAAACACGCCGAGGTTGTCGCGCTCCAGGTCGTATTGCGGATTGGCGCCGAAGTTGTAGATGACGCCGTTGACCGCATCAGCGGACGGGGTCTGCTTGTAGTGGTAGTTGCGGACATCCGCCCCGACACCCAGGTTCACCGCCCCGGCTGGCAGGTTGAAGATTTCGCCGGAGGCGCGCACGTCGCCGCCCTTGAGCGTCGTGGAGGCCGTGCGGATGCTGCCGTGGTAGATGGAGTCGCTGATCAGCTTCTGGGCCGCCGCGCTCTGGTTGCCCGATGGCACGAAGGGGTCGATCGCCAGCGTGTTGACGATGTTGGTGAACTCGGTGGTCTTGAAATAGCCGCCGATGTAATGCTCRTCCAACGCGTTTTGCGACCAGGTCAGCGCGCCGTTGACGTTCCAGCTGCCGATGTCGGCTTCGGCGCCGACGACGACGTGCTTGGAATCGGTAAAGGTCTGCGAATCACGGGTTCCGAAGTCCGTCGCGCGGAAGCCCGCCGTGACGGTGTTGACACGGGCCTGCTGAGCGGCCGTCAGATACGGCGAGACGTACTTGTTGTACAGCGCGGATCCAACCGGGATCGCAATGGGCACCGGGTTCGGCGCGATGCGGGCGATCAGGTCGTAGCGGGTGTAAGCGATGTCAGAGAACAGCTTGACGTTGTCGCTGAGCTTGAGCTGACCCGTGACGAAAGCCGAATCCCGCTTGTACTCGGGATAGATGTCGATCGTGGAGACGAAGTCGAACGCGCATTGCGCCGTGCCAACCTTGGCCGTGCCGCCTGCCGGAATGGTGTTGGCCAGGCTGTAGAAGTTGTTCGGCGCGCACTTCCCCTTTTCCATAAGGTAGGGGTTGAACGAGTAAGCGCCGAGCGTCGCAGTGTCGGCGCCGATCTTCTTGAACGTCACCTGCGCATTGGCCGGGTCGGCAGACGTGCTGGTTCGGTCGTAGACGTAGCTATTGCCGCCAAAGGAGACGGGCAGGTAGGCCGTCTTGGCGAAATCGCGATCGCCCGACTTCAGCTTCTTCTGATCGTCGCGGCGGTAAGTGGCCACGATGTTGAAGCGGTCGCGCTCGATGTCGCCGAAGCCGTAGGTGATAGAGACATTCGCCGATTTGCCTCCGCCTTCCAGCGGGTTCGAGTAGCCGACCGTGACTTCACCGCCCTGCTTGTTGCGCTTGAGGACGAAGTTCACGACGCCGGCAATGGCGTCGGAGCCGTAGAGGGCGGAAGCGCCGTCGGTCAGCACTTCGATGCGCTCGATCGCGCTCATGGGAATCGAGTTCAGGTTGACACGGCCACCGTCACCCGTGGGGGCGAGGCGCCGACCGTTGAGCAGCACCAGCGTGTAAGCCTGCCCAATGTCGTGCAGTGACGCGAAGGCGGTGCCACCGGAGTTGGTGCCGATAGCGATGTCGGCGATCTGGAAGCCCTGCATCGCGGGTATGCGTTGCAGCAGCTCTGCCACGTTGGTGGCGCCGCTGACCTTGATCTGCTCCGAGCTGATGACCTGCACGGGCAACGAGCCCTCGGCTGCAATGCGCTTGATGCTCGAACCGGTGACTTCGACCCGTTCCAGTTGTTGCTGCGCGAGGGCCGGCTGAAGGGCAGCGGCAAGACAAGCCAGCGCTGCGACGCTGACGGCGTGACGTTTGAACATCGATGAAACTCCTGACGATAAAGACAGCTTGCCGGCCTGGTGGGCCACGAAGCAACAGTCCACAGCCCGGCCGTAGTGCCGGGGAGAACGCCTAGAAGTGTGAGGAAAGTTTGCTGGTGACCCTTGGGGGTTCCTACCAATTGAGCGGGTGGCACCGTCCCGCAGTGACGCTTTCGGCTCGTTTTGCCCGGTAACCCCTAGATTGCCGTTGGCTTGCAGACGGGAAATGTTGCAAAGATGAGACGCTGGGCAGGATGTCGTCCGATAGGTTTTGCGGCAAAGCAACATCGGAGGAAGTGCCGGGCCGCCCACCCGCGGGGGGCTTTCATGCCGAACCTGTTCGCTGTCATAACGAAACAGGGGTTCTGGCTTGATCGCCACATTTCACTTGTTTAGCGGCATCAAGGCGCCAAGCAGACCGCGCTGGCGCGACGAAGCCGCTACCCATCGAACCCGCCGCCGATCAGGAAACGTCTAGTTACAGCGCTGCTGCGCGAAGTAGGCCAGACCTGCTGATCAAGCCGATTGCCCCTTCACCTTCAAGCGCCAGGCATGCAGCAGCGGCTCGGTGTAGCCGCTGGGCTGGGCCTCGCCCTTGAAGACCAGATCCTGCGCCGCCTGCATGGCCGCGCCCTGCGAGTTGGCGGCCAGAGGCCGGTAGGCCGGGTCGCCGGCGTTCTGGCCGTCCACCACCTTGGCCATGCGGGCGAAGGTCTCGCGCACCTGTTCGGCCGACACGACGCCATGGCGCAGCCAGTTGGCGATGTGCTGGCTGGAGATGCGCAGCGTCGCGCGGTCTTCCATCAGGCCGATGCCGTTGATGTCGGGCACCTTGGAGCAGCCCACGCCCTGGTCGACCCAGCGCACCACATAGCCGAGGATGCCCTGCACGTTGTTGTCCAGCTCCTGCTGTCGCTGCTCGGGCGTCCAGTCGGCCTTGGCGGCGACGGGGATGGTCAGCAGCGCGTTCAGGATGCCCTCGCGTTCGGCGGCCAAGTCGACCTTTTCCAGCTCCTGCTGCACGGCGCTAACGCTGACCTGGTGGTAGTGCAGCGCATGCAGCGTCGCGGCGGTGGGGGACGGCACCCAGGCGGTGTTGGCGCCAGCCTTGGGGTGGCCGACCTTCTGCTCCAGCATGGCGGCCATCAGATCGGGCATG
The DNA here is from genome assembly GCF_054049355.1 of Roseateles sp. P5_E11. NCBI lineage: Bacteria > Pseudomonadati > Pseudomonadota > Betaproteobacteria > Burkholderiales > Sphaerotilaceae > Roseateles > Roseateles sp. P5_E11. The sequence continues at coordinate 3,677 of NZ_JBFUMO010000003.1, forward strand.
GCCCACATGCCCTTGCCGATCTGGGCGCGGCCGCGCAGGCCGCAGGCCAGGCCGGTCAACACATTGCTGCGTTCATAGGCCTGGATCCAGCTGGACGTCTTCATGTCGCCCTTGCGCAGCATCGGGCCGGCGCGCATGGCGGTGTGCATCTCGTCGCCGGTGCGGTCCAGGAAGCCGGTGTTGATGAAGGCGACGCGGCTGGCTGCGGCGGCGATGCAGGCCTTCAGGTTGACGGAGGTGCGGCGCTCCTCGTCCATGATGCCCAGCTTGACCGTGCTGTCGGGCAGGCCGAGCAGCTGCTCGACGCGGCTGAACAGCTCGGCGGCGAAGGCCACCTCGGCCGGGCCGTGCATCTTGGGCTTGACGATGTAGACGCTGCCCGTGCGGCTGTTGCCGCGGCGGCGCAGATCGTGCATCGCGATGGTCGTCGTGACGACAGCGTCCATGATGCCCTCGGGGATCTCGTTGCCCTCTTGGTCACCTCCCAGCAGGATGGCCGGGTTGGTCATCAGGTGGCCGACATTGCGCACGAACATCAGGGAGCGGCCATGCAGCGTCAGCGTGCCGCCACCGGGCGCCGTGTAGACGCGGTCGGCGTTCAGGCGGCGCGTGAAGCTCTTGCCGCCCTTGGCCACTTCCTCGGTCAGCGTGCCCAGCTGGATGCCCAGCCAGTTGCGATAGGCCAGCAGCTTGTCCTCGGCGTCGACGGCGGCGACCGAGTCCTCCAGGTCGAGGATGGTGGACAGCGCGGACTCCAGCACCACGTCGGCGATGCCGGCCGGGTCGGTCTTGCCGATGGGCGTGCTGCGATCGACGCGCACGTCCAGGTGCAGGCCATGGTGCACCAGCAGCACGCTGCTGGGCGCATCAGGGGCGCCCTGGTAGCCGGCGAAGGTGGCCGCGTTGGCCAGGCCGGTCACGTCGCCCGAGGCCAGCGTGACGGAGAGCTGGTCGCCCTCGATGCGGTAGGCCACCGCCTGGCTGTGCGAGCCTTCGGCCAACGGTGCGGCCTGGTCCAGCACCTGGCGGGCGAAGGCAATGACCCTGGCGCCGCGCACCGGGTTGTAGCCACCGTCGCGCGTGGCCCCGTCGGCCTCGGAGATGGCGTCGGTGCCGTAGAGCGCGTCGTACAGCGAGCCCCAGCGCGCGTTGGCCGCGTTCAGCGCATAGCGGGCGTTCAGGATGGGCACGACGAGCTGGGGGCCGGCTTGCAGGGCCAGCTCGGCATCGACGTTGGCGGTGGTCGCCTGCACCTGGGCGGGCGGCTCGACGAGGTAGCCGATGCGCTGCAGGAAGCCGCGGTAGGCCGGCATGTCGGTGATGGGGCCGGGATGGGCCTCGTGCCAGGCATCCAGCTCGGCCTGCAGGCGGTCGCGCTCGGCCAGCAGCGCGCGGTTCATCGGCGCCAGCTCATGGGCGATCCGGCTGAAGCCGGCCCAGAAGGCGTCAGCCGAAACGCCGGTGCCGGGCAGCACCTCGGTGTCGATGAAGCGGGCCAGGTCGGCATCGACCTGCAGGCGGTGGAGGGTGGTGCGAGGCATGGCGGGACTCCTGCGAGAAGGCAACAACGAATGTCGCCAATCTAGCTGCGTCGCGTGTCGGGATTCGCTGCGGAGCACGCCATTCATCTGTGACAAAAACGCAAAGATCCTTCATGAAACCCCTGTCTTTGCGTCTGTCGCCCAGCACAATCCGGGGCATGGACAAGCTCAAGCAGATGGAGTCCTTCGTCCTTGTCGTGGGCAAGGGCAGCTTGACGGCGGCGGCCCAGGCCGAGGGCGTCGCGCCTGCCGTCATGGGCCGGCGGCTGGACGCGCTGGAGGCGCGCCTGGGCGTCAAGCTGATGCTGCGTACGACGCGGCGGCTGACGCTGACGTCCGAGGGCCAGGCCTTCCTGGAGGACTGCCAGCGCCTGATCGCCTCGCTGGCCGATGCGGAAGCTGCCGTCAGTGCCGGCGGCCTCAAGGCCAGTGGCCATCTGCGCGTGACGGCGCCTGCCGGTTTCGGCCGCAGGCATGTTGCGCCGCTGGTGCCGGGCTTTCTCGCCGAGCATGGCGACCTCAGCCTGTCGCTCAACCTCAGCGACCGCGTCATCGACATCGTCCACGAGGGCTTCGACTGTGCCGTACGTGTGGGTGACCTGCCGGACTCCAGCCTGGTCAGCACGCGGCTGGCCGACAACCGGCGGCTGTGTGTGGCCGCCCCCGGCTATCTGAAGCGCGCCGGCACGCCGAAGCACCCCGATGAACTCGGCCGCCATGCCTGCCTGACGTTGAGCTCTGAGGCCAGCCAGGTGCGCGGCTGGGCCTTCCAGATCGACGGCGCCGTTCAGCACCTACGGCCGGTTGGCCGGCTCGATTGCAGCGATGGCCAGGTGTTGCACGACTGGTGCGTGGACGGCATGGGCCTGGCCTGGCGCAGCACCTGGGAGGTCGAGGCCGACCTCGCGGCAGGGCGCCTCGTCAGCGTGCTGGACACCTTTGCGGCGCCGCCCAACGGCATCTACGCCGTGTTCCCGCAGTCACGCCATCTGCCGCTGAGGACAAGGCTGTGGGTGGAGCATCTGCGCGCGCATTACGGGCGGGCCGATTACTGGCGCAGCTAGCGATCGTCCTCAACCCAGAGGACGGCGACGGGTATGCCCCGATGCCTGCCCCGCTGCAGCGTCCTCTGATGCCCTTTCGCCTTGTCGCCGCGTGGCGCCAAGCGTCTGCTGTGGCGGGTTGCGCGATGCCCACCCGTTCCACGGCCCGTTCATCGGGCATCGCCAACAAGGAACGGAGAACTTCCATGAAGAAGACGACCTGTTTTCGAGAGCCGACCGCGCCGACGCGCACCCTCCTTGCGGCAGTGGCGCTGGCCCTGCCGCTGGTGGCAGCAGCGGCGCAGGGCAGTGAATGGAGCAGTGCGGGGGGCGACCGCGAGAACACACGCAGCCAACCGTCCGAGCACAAGCTGGGCGTTGGCAATGTCAATCAACTGGCCGTCAAATGGGCGTTGACCACGGCGGGCGACGTTTCGGCCACGCCGGCCGTGGATGGCGACACGGTCTATGTGCCCGACTGGGCCGGCTATCTCTATGCGGTCAACCGCAGCAATGGCAGCGTGCGTTGGGCCGTCTACCTGCCTTCGGTAACGGGCATTCCCCGCGACAAGGCCCGCGCCACGCCGGCTCTGGGCGGCGGCAAGGTGGTCATCGGCACCCAGGGTTCCATCCTGGCGGGCGGCGGCCCTGGTGGCCGGGTGTTGGCCTTCGACAAGGACACCGGGGCGCTGGCCTGGAGCACCCAGGCCGATCCGCATTTCGCGGCCATCATCACGCAGTCGGCCACCATCCATGGCGACCGGGTCTTCGTCGGCGTCGCGTCGCAGGAGGAGGCCCTTGCCGCCTTCGTGCCGGGCTACCAGCTGTCCTTCCGCGGCAGCATGCTGGCCCTGGACCTGAAAACCGGCGCCATCCGCTGGCGGACGACGCTCGCGCCGGCCGGCTACACCGGCAACGCCGTCTGGGGCAGCTCGCCTGCCGTCGATACCTCGCGCGGCGCGGTCTACATCGCCACCGGCAACAACTACTCGGTGCCGCCGCCCGTGCTGGCCTGCGTGTCGGCCGCAGGTGCCGATCCGGTGGCCAAGGCCGCCTGCCTGCCGGCGAACGATTATTTCGACAGCGTCCTCGCCCTCGACATGAAGACGGGGGCCGTGCGCTGGGCGACCCGTGCCATCCCCTATGACGCCTGGACGGTGGATTGCATCCCCTTCTTCGGCGACGGCGACAACTGCCCGTCGCCGGCAGGCCCGGACTACGACTTTGGCCAGGCGCCGGCGCTGTTCAAGTCCAAGGCCGGCAAAGGCAAGCCGGTGGAGCTGCTGGGCCTCGGGCAGAAGAGCGGCCAGTACTGGGCGCTGAACCCGGACACCGGCGCCGTGGCCTGGGTCACCCAGGCCGGCCCAGGGGGCACGGCGGGCGGCCTGCAGTGGGGTTCGGCGACGGACGGCACGCGCATCTACACGGCCAACGCCAACAGCAACGGGGTGCCGTGGATGCCGACAGGCGCCAGCGCGCCGACGACGCGAGGCGCCTGGTTCGGCCTCGACGCGGCCACCGGTGCGACGCTATGGCAGACGCTCGACCCGCTGCCGCCGGGCGGTATCGGCGGCGGCCCCTCGGGCCCGGTGACGACGGCCAATGGCGTTGTCTACGCTTGCTCGCTGGATGCCAGCGGCCGCATGTACGCGATGAACGGCGCGAACGGCGCCATCCTGTGGAGCTATCCGAGCGGCGGCTCCTGCCTGTCGGGCGCGGCCATCGCCGACGGCACGCTCTACTGGGGCTCGGGCTACAGCAACTTCGGCTTCGGCACGCCGAACAGCAAGCTGTACGCATTCTCGTTGCCGGATTGAGGCGCGGCACTCGCGCAGGCCAGCTGCCTCAGCGGCGGGCCTGCGCGCTCAGTCCCCGAACGACACCTTGGCGCGCTTGCCCACCCACGCATCGAACTTGCCCGCATAGGCCTCCTCGATGCGGTTGCGCTTGACCTTGAAGGTCGGCGTGATGAAGCCGTTGTCCACCGTCCAGGGCGTCTTGATCAGCACCAGGGTGTCGAGCTGTTCGTGCGGGTCCAGACGGGCGTTGACGTCGTCCAGGTGCTTGCTCAGCTCGGCCATCAGCGCCGTGCGTTCGGCCTCGGAGCTGGCGCGTTGCAGGCCCTGCGGTGACAGCATGGCGATGCCCAGCGGCTGGCCCATGTTGGCCCCCGCGACGCAGCAGGCCTCGATGTTGGGGTTCATGCCCAGCCTGTCCTCGATGGGCGCCGGGGCGACGTACTTGCCCTTGCTGGTCTTGAACAGGTCCTTCACGCGGCCGGTGATGCGCACGCAGCCGTCGCCGTCCTGGGTCACCTTGTCGCCGGTGTGCAGCCAGCCATCGGCGGTCAGCGCGTCGGCGGTCAGGCCCGGCTCCTTGAAGTAGCCCATCATCAGCGCCGGGCTGCGCATCTGCAGCTCGCCATTGGCGGGATCGATGCGGGTCTGCACGCCGCCATAGGCCGGGCCGACCGTGCCGCGCTGGTTCTTGCCCGGCATCGTCATGTGCGACAGCGCCAGGTTCTCGGTCATGCCGTAGCCCTCGTTGATGTGCAGGCCCAGCATGCCATACCACTCCAGCAGCGCCACCGGCATGGGCGCGGCACCGCCGACGGCGATGCGGCACTGGTCCAGGCCCAGCGCCTTGAGGACCTTCTTGCGCACCAGGCCGCCGATGATGGGCAGGCGCAGCAGCTTGTTCATCTTCTGCGGTGGCATCTTGGCCTGCACGCCCTGCTGGAACTTGACCCAAAGGCGCGGCACGCTKAAGAAGATGGTGGGCCGCGCGCGCTGCAGGTCGGCGGTGAAGGTGTCCAGCGATTCGGCGAAGAACACCTTGAGCCCGACCTTCAGCCAGCTGTGCTCGACGAGCACGCGCTCGGCCACGTGGGCCAGCGGCAGGTAGGACATCATGCGGTCCTGGCCGCTCATCGGGAAGCGCGCCAGGCCTTCGGCGATGGCCCAGGCGAAGGCGCCGAAGTTGTGCATGACGCCCTTGGGGTTGCCCGTCGTGCCCGAGGTGTAGATCAAGGTGCAGAGCTCGTCGGCGCCGCGCGTGACTTCACCCTTGAGCGGCTCGGTGCGGGCGCAGATGGCGTCCCAGCCCTCATAGTTCTTCTTCACGTCGTCGGGCGACAGCGCGTAGCTGGCGCCGGGCAGGCTCGGCAGCACGCCCGGCTTCATGCCTTCCCAGCCGTCGAGCTTGCCGATGAAGATGAAGCGCGCCTCGCTGTGCGTGAGGATCTGCGTGATGGTGTCGGCCGCCAGCGTCGGGTACAGCGGCACGGAGACATAACCGGCCATCCAGATGGCGAGGTCGGTCATCAGCCACCAGGCGCAGTTCTTGGACAGCATCGCCACCTTGGCGTCGGCTGGCCAGCCCTCGGCGGCGCCCTTGGCCTTGAGGAAAGCGGCCATGCGGCGCACCTGGTCGCTGACCTGGGCCCAGGTGAAGTCCTTGACCTCAGGCCCGCCCATGGGTTGTGTCAGCGTGACGGTGCTGYCGGCGGTGCGCTCCCAGTGATACAGGCGTTGCAGGGCGAGCTGGTCGGCGGCGATGGTGGCCATGGGCGTGTCTCCTCGGGGGGATTCTTTTCGGGAGCCGCAAAGTTAACCGCCTGCAAAGCGGCCCTTCCCCCGGGTAAACACCCTGCGGCGTGACGCGCTACCCACAGTGCCTAGAGGCATGGCTCTAGAAACGCCAGTCGCAATCGGCGGCTGCCGTGCCTGCCGCGAGTTGTGCGGCCACCTCGGTCAGCGGATGCGGCGCAGGCGTCAGCTCGGCGAGATTGGTCGGGCGTGAGGCTTCGGCGCGCGTCAGCGTTTCCTGCCAGGGCTCGCCGGCCGCGCGCAGCGCGCAGGCCAGCTGCAGGCGGGCAGCCCACTCGGGCAGGCCCTGGGGTTCGGGCAGGCCGTCGAAGTAGGCCACGCGGATGCGCGTGCCCGCCAGCGAGGCCGCCGGCGTGCCGGCCAGGCGGCTCTTGAAGAGATCAATGCGGCTGGCCAGGTTGCGGGACTCGGCGAGCAGCGGACGCAGCGTGTTCAGGCGGTGCTCGACATCGCGCGCCAGCGCTTGGCCAGCCTCGCCGGCGCCGGGCGCGATGGCAATGCGCGAGAGCGTCAGCAGGCCATCGGCGCGGCGCACGTCACCGATCAGCGGCGCGGCATCCAGCCCGGCGAGGGCCTGGGCGGCGGCGCGCAGGCTGGCCGCGTCGGCGCGGCCGGCGGCCAGCACGCGGGCCTCCAGCAACTGGGTGCGGCGCAGCAGGCCGGTCACTGCGTCGTCGGCGCCGGCGGCCTCGGTCTCGGCCTGGGCCTTCTCCAGCTGGGCCAGGGCCGCGCCGAACTCGCCGAGTTGCTGCAGGTAGACGGCCAGCAACTGGCGCATCAGCGTGCTGGCGTGGTTGCCGGGGCGCGCGATGGCGTCCCAGCGGCGGATCAAATCATCGCTGCGCGCCGTGGCGTCGGCCGCGCTCTCGCGCGCCATCCGCCAGCGCACGAAGGCCAGGTTGCGCTCCAGCACCAGGGCCGGGCGGATGCGCTCGGCCTCCTGCGGGTTCCAGAACGGCCTGGCTGCCTCCAGCGAGCGCTCGGCCTCGCGCMGCCGGCCCTCGTAGACATAGAGCACGTTCTCGTAGGTCGCGAAGCGCGCATGCTCGAAGGGGTTCTTGGCATAGATCGCGTCGTTGGAGCGCTTGGCCAGCGCCAGTTCGCGCTCGGCATCGGCGAAGCGGCCCAGGCGACCGTAGGCCGTCAGCAGGTGCAGGCGCAGGCTGTGGGATTTCTCGCTCAGCGGCCCGTAGCGGCTGTCCCAGCGGGGCAGCAGGGGCTCCAGCAGGTCGATGACGGGCTGGCCGCCGGCGACGGCGGTGTGCAGGCCGGCCAGAGAGACGGCGGCGTCTTCGGTGCGTGGGTCGTTTTCACCGAAGGCCTGGCGGGCGTGGGCCAGGCGCGCTTCAGCCAACGGCGCCGCGACGTCGAAGCGCTGCAGCGCGAAATAGGTCTTGACCAGCGTGTCGAAGACACGGTCCTTGACCTCGGGCTGGTCGTTGAAGCGCGTGGCCAGCTCCTGGCGCTTGCGGTCCAGCAGTTCCACCACGGTGGGCTGGCGGCCGCCGTTCTGATCGGGGCTGGCCGCGCCGAGCAGCTCCGCCAGATAACCCGTGACCTGCTCGGACTCGCGCGCTGCGGCCTGGGCCTCGTGCCGCTGCCAGAGGCTGACGGCCAGGCCCAGGCTGAGGGCCGCGAACACCAGCGTGGCGCCGACCGCCAGCGCGGCATTGCGGTGCAGCCAGAGGCGCACGCGATGCTGCCAGTCCTCGGCACGCACGCTGACCGGGCGCTGGGCCAGCCAGTGCTCGAGGTCGTCGATGAAGTTGCCGACGCTGGTATAGCGTTCGGCCGGGTTCTTGCGCAACGCCTTGGCGGCGACGGCCTCCAGGTCGCCCGCCGCCCGGTCCGCATCGAGGGGGCGGCCGGGGCCGGCCTCATCGCCGGCGCTGTCGGCCGAGCCGGTCGTGCGCGTGGAACGGGTGATGCGCTGGGCCTGGCCGTGCAGCACGGCATGCTCCAGAGCCGTGCGGCCCAGGCCGCGCTTGCCGAAAGGCAGGTCGCCGCTGGCCAGTTCGTAGAGCATCACGCCCAGCGAATAGATGTCGCTGGCCACGCCCACGGCCTCGCCGGTGATCTGCTCGGGCGCCGCGTAGGCCGGCGTCAGGCGCCGGCCGGTGATCTGCGTCAGCTGATGGTCGGACTGACGGCCGGAGTCGTCGAGCAGGCCGGCGATGCCGAAGTCCAGCAGCTTGGCATTGCCCTGCTCGTCCACCATGACGTTGCCGGGCTTGAGGTCGCGGTGCAAGATGAGCTGGGCATGGGCATGTTCGACGGCGCGCGCCACCTCCAGCAGCAGCTTCACGCGCGCCACCAGGCCAAGGTTGTGTGCGCGCACGTGCTCGGACAGCGTGCGGCCCACCACGTACTCCAGCACGAGGTAGGCGCGGCCGTCCTGCTCGCCGGCGTCCAGCATGCGGGCGATGCCTGGGTGGGTCAGCCGGCCGAGCAGGGCGCGCTCGCGGGCGAAACGAGCAGTCAGGCCAGGGCCGGCGCGGTCGCCGYGCAGCAGCTTGATGGCGGCCTCGCCCTGGTAGAGGCCATCGGCCCGCTCGGCCCGCCAGACCTGGCCCATGCCGCCCTCGCCGAGGGGTTCGGCCAGGCACCAGGAGCCCAGGCGGTCGCCGGGGCGGGCAGGTGTGGTGGTGGAGAGCGTCGGCTCGCTCAGCGCGGCGACCAGGCGGGTGTTGTAGCCCGGCATGTCGACGAGGACGGTGGCGTCCGTGTCTTCGTCCTCGGGCAGGGACGCCAGCATGCGCGACAGCCGCGCGGCCAGTTCGGGCGGCTGCAACGCAGCCAGGCGCTCGGCCCGTGTCGCGGCGGGCAGCTCGGCGAGCTCGTCGAACAGCGCCGACAGCTGCTGCCAGTCCGAGGACTGCAAGCCCGAGTTCATCAGTAGACGGAGTTGGGCGGGTCGCCGAGCAGCTCCTGCAGCAGGGCGCGCGCCTTCAGCAATTCGCGGTTGATGCTGCGCGTGGACAGGCCCCGCACCGCCGCCACCTCGGCGATGGACAGACCGGCGAAGCCCACCATCTCGATCAGCTCGTACAGACCGTTGTCCAGGGCCTTCATGCGCTCCAGGGCCTGGTCCAGGCCCAGCATGTCGACGGCCGTGCTCTGCACGGCGGCCACGTCGTCGGCCGCGGACAGCGTGACCATGACGGCGTCGCCGCCGCGCTTGTCGCGGCCTTCGGTGCGCAGGTGGTCGATGACGACGGAGCGCAGCACCCGGCCGACGTAGGCGAAGAACTGGCCGCGCGTCTCGCCCTGCAGGCCCTGCTGGTCGGCCATGCGCAGAAAGCCCTCGTGCACCAGGGCGGTGGTGTTCAGGCCGGCCGACCTGCCGCTCGGGCCGCTCTGCGCCAGGCGGATGCGGGCGACGCGCTTGATCTCGGGGTAGAGCAGGGCGTAGAGCTGCTGCAGGGACGCCGCGTCACCACGCGAAGTGCCGATCAGCAGTTCGGTGATGTCGGCCACGTCAGTCTTCCTGGAAGGCGGCGAGGGCGGCCGTGATGGCGGCGTCGCTGGCTTCGCGCTGCACCGGCGCATCGGCCACAAGACCTTCGCGCTTCAGCCGGGCGACCCATTGGCCGGCATCGCGGCCCTGTTCGAAGCCACTGCTCTGCAGCAGCAGCTCGCCACCCGCCGACAGCAGCTTGAAGTAGAACTTGCCGTCCGCCTCGCGGTATTGCTTGAAGACCGGCAGTGCGGCCTTCTCTGTCTTGGTAGCGGCTGTCGTAGCGGTGGACGTGTAGGGCCGCAGGCCGCAGGCCTCGCGCAATTGCTTCAGGAAGGGAACCGCGATGGCGCGGGCCTTGGCGGCGCCGGCCTGCAGCGTGGCTTCGAGCTGCTCGGGGTGGGCCATCAGGTGGGCATAGCGCTCGCGCATCGGGCCGATCTGGCCTTCGATCAGGTTCACGAGCTGCTGCTTGGCCTCGCCCCAGCCCAGGCCGCCGCGCAGGGCCGCGCGGAAGGCGGCGCGCTGCTCGGTGGTCGCGAAAGCGTCGTAGATGGTGACCAGGGCCTGGCCCTGCGGGTCCTTGGGCTCGCCGGGCAGCTTGGAATCGGTGACGATGCGCGCAACGGCCTCCTTCAGCGCCGCGCTGCCGCCTTCGAAGAGAGGGATGACGTTGTCATAGCTCTTGCTCATCTTGCGGCCGTCCAGCCCCGGCAGCAGCTCCATCTCGGCATCAGTCACGGCCTCTGGGGCAGTGAACAGCTCCTTGCCCCGGCCAAACAGGTGATTGAAGCGCTGGGCCACGTCGCGCGCCATCTCGATGTGCTGGACCTGGTCCTTGCCCACAGGCACTTTGTGCGCGTTGAAYATCAGGATGTCGGCCGCCATCAGCACCGGGTAGCTGAACAGGCCCATGCTGACGTTGGCATCCGGCTCCTCGCCGGCAGCCACGGCCGCGTCCACGGCAGCCTTGTAGGCATGGGCCCGGTTCATCTGGCCCTTGGCCGTCACGCAGGTCAGCAGCCAGGTGAGCTCGGGGATCTCGGGCACATCGCTCTGGCGGTAGAAGGTGACGCGTTCGGCGTCCAGGCCGGCAGCCAGCCAGGTCGCGGCGATGGCGCGGCTGGAATGGGCCAGGCGGTCCGGCTCGTCGCACTTGATCAGCGCGTGGAAGTCGGCCATGAAGAAGAAGCTCTCCACGCCGGGCGCGCGGCTGGCTTCGATCGCCGGGCGGATGGCGCCGACGTAATTGCCGAGATGCAGGGTGCCGGTGGTGGTGATGCCGGTCAGGACGCGTTGAGGCATGGGTTTGGTGAAAAGTAACCAAACCGGATTGTGGCCTCAGCTTCGTTTGCGCGAAGGGGGTGCTGCTACGGAGGCGCGCCAGGTGACGGTGATGTCGAACTGCCGCGAGATGGGCAGCTGCTGCCCGTAGCAGCGGTTCAGCAGCCAGTGCAGGCCGGCCAGCGTGACCTCGTGGCTCGGGATGTGCACCGATGTGAGGCGCGGCGCCGCGAATTCGGCGCTGGGAGAGTCGTCATAGCCCAGCACCGAAACCTCGTGTGGCACCGACACGCCGCGTTCCTGGAAATGCGCCAGCAGGCCGATGGCCATCTCATCATTGGCGCAGAACGCGGCAGAGGGCAGGCGCTTTTGCTTGAGCAGCACCTCTGCCGCATCCCAGCCGGCCTGATTGGAAAAGTCGCCGGGCACGGTCAGGATCTTGGACGTGTCCAGCCCGCGCAGCGCCAGCTCGCCCATGAAGCCATTCAGGCGCGCCACGTTGTCAGGCGAGGTGGTCGGGCCCGAGACGACGGCGATGTCCTTGTGCTTGTGCTGCAGCAGGGCGCGCGCCGCCTGCACGCCGCCCTGCACGTGGTCGGCCGTGAAGCATTGGTCCTTGATGCGGTCGAAATGGCGGTTCAGCACGACGACCTGGCGCGCCGCCGGGCCCAGGGCCTTGAGGTCCTCGTCCTGCAGCGCGTTGGACAGCACGATGAGGCCGTCGCAGTCGCGGTCCAGCAAAAAGCGCATGCCGTCGTTGGTCTCGACGYGTTCGTCCTCGATGCCCTCGCCGAAGGCCACCACCATGTGCAGTCCTTGCGCGCGCAACACCAGGTCGATGGCGCGCAGGATGGGCGTGTAGTAGGTGCCGCGCAGGAAGGGGATGTAGACGCCGATCAGCTTGGACGTGCCAGCGCCCAGCGAACGCGCGGTGTGCGAGGGCCGGAACTTCAGCTGGGCAATGACCTTGCGCACGCGCTCAGCCGTGGCTGGCGCGACGGAACCGTTTCCGCTAATGACGCGAGAGGCGGTGCCCACGCCCACACCGGCCAGCCGCGCTACGTCCTTGATCGTTGCCATTCGCCCTCTGCTTTTGTTGGGGCGGATTGAATCACAGGGGGCAGATCGGGGCGGGGTCTGCCGGCTCGGGCAGGGGCTTGGTATTTGCCTGGGTTTCCTTGCCACTCAGGCCGCCCCCGACCGGCCACCAGGACCTGGCTTCGTGGCTGCTGAATTGGCAGGGGCCTGCCGGCCAGGGGAAGGACAGGCGGCCGGTGAAGCCCGGCCAGGCCTTGCCGGCGGTCGGTTCCACCAGCACGTCGACCAAGCCGGCGCCCTCGGTGCCGGGCTGCCACGCGGCAATGAAGGCATCGCTCTTGTTGGCCAGGTCATTCACATAGAGCGGCCGGCCCAAGTACAGCAGCGTGACGACGGGTTTGCCGCGGCCGGCGACCCGCTGCAGCACTTCCGCGTCCTTGGGATGGCGACGGCTGAAGCGCAGGTTTTCGGTGATACGCACATCGCCCTCGCCCTCGGCATAGGGCGTCTCGGCGAGCACGGCGACGACGGCATCGAAGTTCTTCGGATCGCTCTTGCTGCCGTCAGCGTCGAAGGTGACCTGCGCGGCACCCAGGCGCTGCCGCAATGCCGCCAGCAGCGACGTGCCTTGCGGATAGTCGACATTGCTCGTGTCGCGGCCCTGCCAGGTCACGCTCCAGCCGCCGCTCTGGTGGGCCAGACTGTCGGCCGCGGTACCGACAACGAGCACGCGGGCCGTGCCCTTGAGCGGCAGCAGGCCGGGCTTGTTCTTCAGCAGCACCAGCGACTCGCGCACCGCGCGGCGCGCCAGCTCGGGCGCCTGCATCGCCTCGACCGTGGCGGGCACGGCCGGCTGCATGCCGATGCTGAACTTCACGCGCAGGATGCGGCGCACTGCGTCGTCGATGCGGGCCATCGGGATCCTGCCCTGCTCGGCAGCCCGCAGGGTGTTGTCGAAGAAGGCCTTCCAGTGGAAGGGCACCATGACGACGTCGATGCCGGCGTTGATGGCGGCAGGGCAGTCCTCGGGCGTGCAGCCGGGCACCTGGCCGACGCCGTCCCAGTCGCTGACGATGAGGCCGTCGAAGGCCAGGCGGTCTTTCAGCACGCCGGTCATCAGCACGGCGTTGCCATGCATCTTGCCGTGCTCGACGTAGCCAGCGCTGTCGGTCCAGCTGCTGAAGGAGGTCATGACGGTCAGCACGCCGGCGTCCAGCGCACCCAGGTAGCCCGCGCCGTGCACATTGGCGAGATCGGCCGGCGAAGCCTGCGTCACGCCCTGGTCGATGCCGCGGCGCGTGCCGCCATCGCCGAGGTAGTGCTTGGCAGTCRCCAGCACGCCGCGGCCCTCCTTCATGCCGTCCTGCAAGCCTTCCACCGAGGCCTGGCCGAGGCGCTTCACCAGGGCCGGATCGACGCCGAAGCTCTCGTAGGTGCGGCCCCAGCGCACGTCCTGCACGACAGCCAGCGTAGGCGCGAAGGCCCAGTGCAGGCCCGAGGCGCGGATGGCGCGCGCCGTGGCGCGGCCGATGTCGCGCACCAGGTCGGCGTCACGCGTCGCGCCGAGCGCGATGTTGTGTGGGAAGAGCGTCGCGCCGCGCACATTGTTGTGGCCGTGCACGGCGTCGGTGCCCCAGATCAGCGGGATGCCCGGCGTGGCCTGCAGGGCCGCGGCCTGGAACTTTTCGGACAGCTCGCGCCACTGCGCCGGCGTGGCCGCGCGGTCCTGGCCCGGCCAGCCCCCACCGCCGTTCAGGATGGTGCCGATGGCGTACTCGCGCACCTGCTCCGGCGTGATCGCGCGGATCTCGGGCTGGGTCATCTGGCCGATCTTCTGGCGCAGGGTCAAGTTCTTCAGCGCGGCCTCGACCTTGGCCTCGAGTGCCGCATCCCGCACGGGCTTGCGGGCCGGCCAGGCCTGCACGACGGCATCGGTTTCGGCCGCGCCGGCCATGGTCGCCAGGGCAAGCAGGGCAGCGAGAAGTGCGGTTGAGCGAGTCATCGTGGAGTGTCCGTTGGGAGCGCGACGGTAGTGGGTGAAGCAAAAAAACGTCAACCCCCGGGCCGGCGAGATTGACAGCCCCGACTGTGGCGCATTAGATTTGCGCCGTGTTTGGAACCGGTTCCAATTTTGATGCCGACACCGCCAAGGAGCGCGGAGGCATCGCCACCCAAAAAGCCGGCCGAGCAGCGAACAAGACGAACCAGGAGACGAAAGAAATGCTCAAGCAAGCTCAGCGTGCGGCAGTGCGCACCATCGCCCCAACTTCGCCCCAGCGGCGCAATCGCCTCACGCCCATTGCCGTCTGCGTCGGCCTGCTGGGCGCATCGGCGCTGGCACTGGCCCAGACCGCGCCGGCGGGCGAGCAGAAGCTCGACACCGTGACGGTCACCGGCTTTCGCGCCAGCCTGGAATCCTCGATCAGCACCAAGCGCAACGCCGATGCCATCGTCGAATCCGTCTCGGCCGAGGACATTGGCAAGCTGCCCGACGTGTCCATCGCCGACGCGATCTCGCGCCTGCCCGGCCTGACGGCTCAGCGCGTGGCCGGGCGCTCGTCCGTCATCAGCATCCGCGGCATGGCGCCGCGCTATGGCGTGACGCTGCTGAACGGCCGCGAGATCGTCTCCACGGGCGACAACCGCTCGGTGGAGTACGACCAGTTCCCGTCGGAGCTGATCAACGCCGCCACCGTCTACAAGACGCCGGACGCCAGCCTGTCGGCGCAAGGCCTGTCGGGCACAGTCAACATGAAGACGCTGCGCCCGCTGGACTTCGCGACCTCGCGCGGCGTCGTCGGTGCGCGCATGGAGCGCAATTCCAATGGCTCGCTGAACCCCGAGATCTCGGGCAACGGCAACCGCCTGAGCGCCTCGTATGTGACGCAGTCGGCCGACCGCACCTGGGGCGCGGCCGTCGGCTTTGCGCATCTGGACTCGCCCAACCAGGAAAAGCACTACAAGAGCTGGTGGTGGGCCAACACCAACAACTGGGGCGCACCACTGCCCGGCGTGCCCACGGACGCCGTCGCGCTGCAGGGCTTCGAGCTGGGTGCCGCCTCGTCGCGCCAGAAGCGTGACGGCCTGATGGGCGTGCTCGAGTACAAGCCCAATGCCGATTTCCACAGCACGCTGGACCTCTACTACTCCAAGTTCGACCAGACCGAGGCGCGCCGCACGGTGATGTCCGACATGTCGACCTGGTCGGGTGCGACCTGGAGCAATGCGCAGACGACGGTGGTCAACGGCGACAAGATCGTCACCAGCGGCATCGTCAACAACACCACGCCGGTGGCGTTGACGACCTTCAACAAGCGCCAGGACGACATCCGCGCCATCGGCTGGAACAACGAGCTGAAGCTGGCTGACTGGAAGCTGGTGGGAGACCTGAGCTGGTCCAAGGCCAAGCGCGACGAGCAGAACGCGGAAGTGCAGGCGGGCTCGCTGAGCCGTGTCAGCCTGGGGCAGGCCAACATCGTCACCGGCGACGGTCGCTCCACCTTCGCGCCGACCTTCGACTTCGGCGACGGCAAGAGCGTCTACCTGACCGACCCCGCCAACTGGGGCCGCGACGGCCGCAGCCAGTTCCCCAAGGTGCGCGACCAGATCAAGGCGCTCAAGCTGACGGCGGGCCGCAACTTCGACAGCTGGCTCAGCAACATCGAGGGTGGGCTGGACTACTCCGAGCGCGACAAGGACATGAACCGCACCGAGGTGAACTACAACCTCAAGAACGGCCGCGCGCCGATGCTGATTCCGTCCGCGCTGCTGCGCTCGCCGACAGACCTGGGCTTTGCCGGCAGCAATATCCGCATGGTCAATTTCGACCTGCCGAGCGCTCTGAGCTTGTACGACGTGGTGCCCACCTCGGCCGACCAGGCGCCGGGCCGCATCTGGCAGGTGCACGAGAAGGTCACGGCCGCCCACGCCAAGCTCGGCTTCGAGTTCGACTGGGGCGTGCCCATCCACGGCAGCTTTGGCCTGCGCGTCGTGCATGCCAAGCAGTGGAGCGACGGCCTGTTCTGGAACGGCAAGACCAACGCGACCGAACCTGCCACCGGCGGCACCAGCTACACCGACACGCTGCCCAGCCTCAACATCGCCGCCGACGTGACTGCCAACACCATCGTGCGCTTCGGTCTGGCCAAGGTGCTGGCGCGGCCGAACATGGAGGACATGCGCGCCGGCTTCGCTGGCATCAACGTCAGCACGACCGAGCCGCATCTGTGGTCGGCCAATGGCGGCAACCCCAAGCTGGAGCCCTGGCGCGCCGACGCGGTGGACCTGTCCGTGGAGCACTACTTCAGCAAGCGCAGCTATGTGGCGGCCGCGGTCTTCCACAAGAACATCAAGAACTTCGTCTACTCGCAGTCCATCGACTTCGACTTCACCGGCTTTCCCAACCCGACGGCCTTCACGCCTTACAGCAACATCGGCACGTTGACTACCCAGTCCAACGGCGGCGGCGGGATGATCGCCGGCACCGAGCTGAGTGGTTCGCTGGACGGCGGCCTGATCAGCTCGGCGCTGGACGGCATCGGCGTGAGCCTGAGCTACTCGGACACGCGCAGCTCGCTRCACGAGGGCAATGACGTCAGCAAACCTTTGGATGGTCTGTCGGGCAAGGCGACCAACTTCACCGTCTATTACGAACGCGACGGTATCTCGGCGCGCATCGGCAGCCGCCATCGCTCGCCCTTCGTGACGACGGTGCGCGGCACCTTTGGCGAGAACGTGCCGAGCATGATCTCCAGTGAAACCATCATCGACGCGCAGATCGGTTACGCGTTCGAATCGGGCCTCTTCAAGGGTCTGTCGCTGACGCTGCAGGTCAACAATCTGCGTGACGAGCCCTATCGCACCCGCGTCGGTGTCTCCACCGGTTCCGTCGATCCCAACGCTACCTTGCCTGAGCGATACACGTCCTATGGCCGCCAGTTCCTGATCGGCGGCACGTACAAGTTCTGATCGATTTCCCAGTTCCCTGAACCCGCGCCGGCCGCGCTGCCGGCGCCTCCCATTCGAAGCATGAGCTCCAACACCGCCCCGAAACGCCAAGACTTCCCCGCCGACTTCCGTTGGGGCGTGTCCACCTCATCCTTCCAGATCGAGGGCGCCGGCCGCGAGGACGGCAAGGGCGAGTCCATCTGGGACCGCTTCTGCAGCGAGCCCGGCCGCATCCGCGACGGCTCCAACGCGCTGGTGGCCTGCGACCATTACCACCTGTTCCCGCAGGACCTGGACATGGCGAAGGCTCTGGGCGTCAACGCCTACCGCTTCTCCATCGCCTGGCCGCGCATTCTTCCAAACGGAACTGCAGGGCGGGGCGCCGTGAACGAAGCGGGCCTGGCCTTCTACGACCGGCTGGTGGACGGCATGCTGGAGCGCGGCCTGGACCCCTGGGCCACGCTCTACCACTGGGACCTGCCGCAGCCGCTGCAGGAGCAAGGCGGCTGGCTCTCGCGCGACACGGTCGGCGCCTTCCTCGAATACACCGACATCGTCACGCGCCGCCTGGGCGACCGTGTCAAGCACTGGATCACGCACAACGAACCCTGGTGCTCCTGCATGATGGGCTACTGGGAGGGCGTGCATGCGCCCGGCGGCAAGAGCCTGGCCGATGCGATGCAAGCCTGCCACCACGTGCTGCTGTCGCATGGCCAGGCCATCCCGCTGATCCGCAAGAACTCGGCCGGCGCCCAGGTCGGCATCACGCTAAGCCTGCATCCCATCACTGCCGCTTCCGACAGCGCCGCTGACCTCGCCGCGCTGAAGCGCCACGACGGCCTGCGCAACCGCTGGTTCCTCGACCCGCTGTTCGGCCGCGGCTATCCCGAAGACACGCTGGCGCTGCTCGCGTCATCCGGAAATGCCGCGCCCAAGGTGGAGGCCGGCGACCTCGACACGGTTGCGACCGCGACCGATTTCCTGGGCGTGAACTACTACTTCCCCGAGATGGTGAAGGACGACGCGCAAGGTGGCCCGATGCGCGCCAGCCTTGTCGAGCGCGAGGGCGTCGAACGCACCGGCTTCGGCTGGGAGGTGTCGCCGCAAGGCCTGGTCGACCTGTTGACCCGCATCCAGCGCGACTACAACCCGGCCGTCATCCAGCTGACCGAGAACGGGTCCACTTTCGAAGATGTGCTGACGCCCGACGGCCATGTGCACGATGCCGAACGCCTGTCCTATCTGCAGCGCCATCTGAGTGCGGTCAAGCAGGCGCTGGACGCCGGCGTGCCGGTCAAGGGCTACTTCGCCTGGAGCCTGCTGGACAACTTCGAATGGGCCGAGGGCTATCTGCGCCGCTTCGGCATCGCCTATGTGGACTACACCACCCAGAGACGGACCCTGAAGGACAGCGGCCTCTGGTACGGCCAGTTCCTGAACGAATAATTAACGGCGTGGCGCCCTTTATTTAAAGGGTACAGGCGGTTTCTAAATGAAATATTACAGGGTCCTCCCTCAGGCGCGTTCAGCCGCGCCAGGGCAAACTGCGCACGCTGCCCCACAAGATCCGGAGACAAGATGAAGTTCCCCCGCCATGCCCTGGCCGCTGTTGCGCTGCTCGTTGCAACCGCTTCCAACGCCGCCGAACCCCTCAAGGCCGAAGTCATCCACTGGTGGACCTCGGGGGGCGAGTCCGCCGCCGCCAAGACCCTGGCCGAGGCCTACAAGGCCCAGGGCGGCATCTGGGTCGACACGGCTGTCGCCCTGGGCGAGCAGGCTCGCTCGGTCGCCATCAACCGCATCGCCGGCGGCAACCCGCCCACGGCCGCCCAGTTCAACACCACCCAGCAGTTCCGCGACATCGTCGACCAGGGCCTGCTGAACAACGTCGACGCGGTGGCCCAGCGCGACGGCTGGGACAAGTTCCTGCCCGAGACCGTGCTGAGCGCCATCCGCGTCAACGGCCACTACTACGCCGCGCCGGTCAACATCCACAACATGACCTGGTTCTGGTTCTCCAAGGCCGCCTTCAAGAAGGCCGGCATCGCGGAAGAGCCCAAGAACTTCGATGAGCTGTTTGGGGCGCTGGACAAGCTCAAGGCCGCCGGCCTTGTGCCGCTGGCCCATGGCGGCCAGCCCTGGCAGGACGGCATCGTCTTCACGGCCGTGCTGGCCCACTACGGCGGCCGCGACCTGTATCTCAAGATCTTCCGCGACCGCGACCCCAAGGCCATCCTGGGCGAGGACTTCAAGAAGGTGCTGCTGGCCTACAAGAAGCTGCAGGGCTACACCGACAAGGGCTCGCCCGGCCGCAACTGGAACGACGCCACCGCCATGCTCATCAGCGGCCGCGGCGGCGTGCAGATCATGGGCGACTGGGCCAAGGGCGAGTTCGCCCAGGCCAAGCAGGAGGCCGGCAAGGACTACGGCTGCGCCCCGGGCTTCGGCCCCAAGGCGCCCTACATCATCCAGGGCGACGTGATGGTCTTCCCCAAGACCGACAAGCCCGACCAGGTCAAGGCCCAGCAGCTGCTGGCCAGCGTCATCACCCAGCCCGCCACGCAAGTCGCCTTCAGCATGAAGAAGGGCTCCATCCCCATCCGCACCGACGTCGACGTCAGCCAGATGGACATGTGCGCCCAGATGGGCGTGGCCGCGATGAAGGACAAGTCGCGCCAGCTCGGCAACGGCGAGATCTACATCACGCCCGACCAGAACGGCGCCCTGCAGGACGTGCTGACGAGCTACTGGAACCGCAACATTCCGGTCGAGAAGGTCCAGAAGGACATCGTCAACGCGCTGAAGTCCTGACGATGAAACGCCGTTCCCTCGCGGCCTGGGGCGCGCTGCTGCCCCTGGCCGTCATCGTTCTCGTCGGCTATGTCGGCACGGTGCTGTGGACGCTGCGCACCTCCGTGTCCAGCTCGCGCACCTTCCCCAAGGACGACTTCGTCGGCCTGCAGCAGTTCGAACGCCTGCTCGACAACGATCGCTGGCAGCTCGCCATCCACAACCTCGCCGTCTACGGTGTGCTCTACATCGTCGCGGCCATGCTGCTGGGCTTTCTGCTGGCCGTCTTCATCGACCAGAAGGTGCGCGGCGAGGGCGTGCTGCGCACCGCCTTCCTGTACCCGTATGCGATGTCCTTCGTCGCGACCGGCCTGGTCTGGCAATGGGTGCTCAACCCCGACAGCGGCCTGCAGAACGCGATGCAGCAGATGGGCTGGAAGGATTTCAGCTTCGACTGGATCGTTGACCAGGACATGGTCATCTACACCGTCGTCATTGCCGGCACCTGGCAGGGTGCGGGGCTGGTGATGGCGCTGATGCTGGCCGGCCTGCGCGGCATCGACGAGGAGATCTGGAAGGCGGCGCGGCTGGACGGCATTCCGACCTGGCGCGTGTATCTGTCCGTCGTGTTGCCCATGATGGGCCCGACGCTGGCGACCGTCTTCACGCTGCTGGCCACGGGCGTCGTCAAGGTCTTCGACACCGTCGTCGCCATGACCCAGGGAGGCCCCGGCACGGCCAGTGACGTGCCGGCCAAGTTCATCATGGACCATCTCTTTGGTCGCGCCAACCTCGCGCTGGCTTCGGCGGGTGCTGTGGTGTTGCTGCTCACGGTCCTCGCCTTGGTCGCGCCGCTCGCCTATGCCCGCAGCCGCCAGGCCGCGAAGGGAGGCCACGCATGAAGCGCACCAAGCATTGGGCCCGCATCGGCGTCTACGCCTTCCTGCTCTTCGCCGCGGCCTTCTTCCTGCTGCCGCTGTACGTGATGCTGACGACCTCGTTCAAAAGCATGGAGGAGATCCGCCTCGGCCAGATCTTCGCGCTGCCGTCGGCGCCCTCGCTGGGCGCCTGGCGTGCCGCCTGGAGCGAAGCCTGCACGGGCGTCAGCTGCGAAGGCATTCGCGGCGGCTTCTGGAGCTCGGTGGCCATCACGGTGCCGTCGGTCATCCTGCCCATCCTGCTGGGTGCCATCAACGGCTATGCGCTCTCCTGGTGGAAGCCCAAGGGCGGCCAGTGGCTGTTCGGCGTGCTGATGATGGGCGCCTTCATCCCCATCCAGGTGATGATCTATCCGCTCGTCAAGCTGGAAGCGGCCATCGGCATCTACAGCAGCCTGCCCGGCATCGTCGCCGTGCACCTGGTGTTCGCCATGCCCATCATGACGCTGCTGTTCCGCAACTACTACGCCAGCCTGCCGACCGAGCTGTTCAAGGCGGCGCGCGTGGATGGCGGCGGCTTCTGGCGCATCTTCGCGCAGCTGGTGCTGCCGATGTCCACGCCGATGCTGATCGTCGCGGCCATCATGCAGATCACCGGCGTGTGGAATGACTACATCCTGGGCCTGACCTTCGCTGGCCGCGAGAACCAGCCGATGACGGTGCAGCTCAACAACGTCATCAACACGACGACGGGTGAGCGTCTCTACAACCTCAACATGGCCGCGACGATCCTGACGTCCGCCGTGCCCCTGTTGGTCTATCTGATTTCCGGCCGCTGGTTCGTGCGCGGCATTGCAGCGGGCGCAGTCAAATGAGTGGCGTGAACATCCAAGGTCTGAGCATCAAGTTCGGCCACAACGAGGTCATCAAGAACCTGGACCTCCAGGTCGTCGAGGGCGAATTCCTCGTGCTGCTCGGCCCTTCGGGCTGCGGCAAGTCGACGCTGCTGCACAGCATCGCCGGCCTCATCGACGTGAGCGCAGGCAGCATCCACATCGGCGGCCAGGACATGACCRATGCCGAGCCCTCCGAGCGCGGCATCGGCATGGTCTTCCAGAGCTATGCGCTGTACCCGACGATGACGGTGGAGCGCAACATGTCCTTCGGCCCGCGCGTGGCCGGTATCCCCAAGGCCGAGATCGAGCGCCGCGTGAAGCGCGCGGCCGACATGCTGCAGCTGACGCCGCTTCTTAGCCGCAAGCCGGCTCAGCTGTCCGGCGGCCAGCGCCAGCGCGTCGCCATCGGCCGGGCGCTGGTGCGCGAGGCCGGCGTCTTCCTGTTCGACGAGCCGCTGTCCAACCTCGACGCCAAGCTGCGCGCCGAGCTGCGCCGCGAATTGAAGCTGCTGCACCAGACGCTGGGCAACACGATGATCTACGTGACCCACGACCAGGTCGAGGCCATGACGCTGGCCTCGCGCATCGTCGTCATGAAGAGCGGCGTCATCCAGCAGATCGGTACGCCCAGCGAGGTCTACGAGCGCCCGGCCAATCTCTTTGTCGCGGGCTTCCTCGGTTCGCCCGCCATCAACATGGTGCCGGCCCGGGTCGGTGCCGACGGCCGCTCGCTTGAAGGCGCGCTGCCTCTGCAGCTGGCCGAGGGCCGCGTCAAGGCGGGCCAGGGCCTCGTCCTTGGCGTGCGGCCGGAACACGTGCGCCTGCAGTCGGATGGCCGCTGGCGCGCGACGGTGCAGCTGGTCGAGCCCATGGGCAACCACCAGGTCGTCTGGATGAAGCTGGGCGAGCAGGGCTTCTCGGTCCTGGTGCACGACGGCCGCCGCATCTTGGCCGGCGACGAGCTGGCCTTCGACATCGACGAGTCGGCGCTCAGCGTCTTCGACGCCGCCAGTGAACAACGCCTGAGCTGAAACCGCCATGAAGATCCTTCTGCTCGCCCTGACAGCCGCGCTCGCCAGCGTCGCTAACGCTGAAACTGTGCGGGCTTTTCTGACGACCGCCGACCAGCAGCAATTGCTGGCGCCAAGCGAAGTGAGCAAGTCCGCCAACAAGGCCGATGCCGTGATCCGCATCGACCCGAAGCGCCAGCACCAGCGCATCGCCGGCTTCGGAGCGGCCATCACCGAGGGCTCGGCCTGGCTGATCCGCCACGGCATGAGCGAGCCCCAGCGCGACGCGCTGATGCGCGAGCTGTTCACTCGGGAAGACAACGGCCTGGGCTTCGAGTTGACTCGGCTCACGATCGGCGCATCGGACTTCTCGCGCCGCCACTACAGCCTCGACGACATGCCGCCGGGCCAGACCGACCCCGAGCTGAAAAACTTCTCTCTCAACACCGAACGCGCCGACGTCATCCCCGTCGTCAAGCTGGCCCTGGCGCTCAACCCCAAACTGCAGGTCATGGCCTCGCCATGGAGCGCGCCGGGCTGGATGAAGACGACCGACAGCCTCGTGCAGGGGCAGCTCAAGCCCGAGTTCTACGGCGCCTTTGCCCGCTACATGGTGCGCTACGTCGAGAGCATGCGCGCCGAGGGCGTGCCCATCTTTGCGCTGACGCTGCAGAACGAGCCGCACTTCGAGCCGCCCGACTACCCCGGCATGCGCATGACGCCGGCCACGCGCGCGACCGTCGTCGGCCAGCACCTCGGCCCGTTGCTCAAAGCCCAAGGCCTGAAGACGCAGATCCTGGAGTGGGATCACAACTGGGACGAGCCGTGGAGCCCGCTGTCCATGCTGTCCGATGCGACGGCGCGCAAATACGTTTCCGGCGTGGCCTGGCATTGCTACGCGGGCGACGTGGCGGCGCAGTCCCAGGTGGCCCAGCATTTCCCCGAGCTGGACGTCTGGTTCACCGAGTGTTCCGGCGGCGAATGGAAGCCGCAGTGGGCCGAGACACTGCCCTGGATCACGCGCAACCTCATCATCGGCAGCACCCGCCACGGCGCTCGTGGCGTGCTGATGTGGAACCTGGCGCTGGACCCGCAATACGGCCCGCACCTGGGCGGTTGCAAGGACTGCCGTGGCGTCGTCACCATCGACCCCAAGACCGGCAAGGTCACGCGCAACATCGAGTACTACGCCTTCGGCCACGCCAGCCGTTTCGTGCAGCAGGGCGCACGGCGCATCGACTCGGAAGGCGGCGAGGGCAAGAAGACGGGCCTGGACCACGTCGCGTTCACGAACCCGGATGGCAGCACGGCGCTGATCGTCAGCAACTCCGCCGGCGCGCCCCGCCGCTTCACGGTGCAGGCGCCGGGCCGGCGCTTCAGCTACGAGCTGCCGGCCAGCGGCGTCGTGACCTTCACCTGGTGACCGCTGGGCGCTGGCCGCGCGTGACATCCGTCCTGAGTTCTAACGACTCGGCGCGTGACTGATGTCACGTGGCGCGGCCCATCCTGGCTAGGATGGGCCGATGACGGGATCCCTGCTGATCAGCACCAGCTTGATCGCCCTGCTTGGCGTGGCGCTGCTGGTGCTGGCGCGGCTGGAGCCCGGTCATCCCCACATCAGCGACTGGGGCTGGAGCCATGTCCTGCTCGCCGTGGGCCTCACGCTGGGCATCGCCCTCGTGCCGCCGGACCCGGAGTCCGTGCACTACAAGCTCCAGGCCACCGTGGCGACGGCGGCCGTCATCGCCTCGCTGGCTCTGCAACTGGCTGGCGCGGCGCGCTACCGCGGCCGGCTCTGGCGCTGGCGGCGCAACGCGCCGCTGTTCGCGTCCCTGCTCGGCTTCATCCTGGCGCTGGCGCTGGTGCAGCAGCGCCATGCCGTCGTTGCCGCTGCCCTGATCCTGACCGCCGGCGCCTGGCTGGCCACCGCCTGGCTGTGGCGGGATGGGGCGACCGGCGAGCGCTTCGTCGCCGGCTGCTTTGCGGCCTCCGGCCTGGTGCACCTCAGCGGCCCGCTGCTGGACCCGTTGGCCCGCTCTCCCATCACCCACATCCTCGGTACCTATGTGCAGGCCGTGCTGGCCATGGCGCTGATCCTGCTGTCGGTGCGCCGCGCCCATCACGAGACGCAGCGAGTCAATTCGCAGCTGCGCCAGCTCTACGAGCAGTCCATGCAGGGTCTGCTTGTCGTGCGCGAGGCGCGGGCCGTCTATGCCAACCCGGCGGCGCTGGCCATGTTCGGTTTCGACCGCGTGGAGGACATCGGCCCCATCGGCCCGCTGATCRCCACTTCCGACATCGAGGCCGCGCGCGCCCGCTACCAACGCCTGCTGCAGGAGCGCAGCGGCCAGATCGCCTGGGAGGGCGAGCGCTACCGCAGCGATGGCCAGGCCGTCTATCTGCGTGGCAGCTCCAGCTATATCGAATGGGAGGGTGGGCCGGCCCTGCTGGTGCTGATGCTGGACGACACCGCGCGCCAGCGCGCCATCGAGGCGCTGCGCCGCCAGGCCCTGCATGACGAGCTGACCGACCTGCCCAACCGCCACGCCGCCCTGGCCCGCCTGGCCGAGCTGACGGTGCCCGGCAGCCCGGGATTCGCGCTGCTGTCGGCGGACCTGGACCGCTTCCAGCTCGTCAACGAAAGCCTGGGCCACGAGACCGGCGACGCGCTGCTGCAGGCCATCGCGACACGCCTGCGCGAGGCCCTGCCGCCCGAGGCCCTGCTGGCACGACTGGGCGAAGACCAGTTCCTGCTGCTGCAGCCCGGCGTCGACGACGACGCGGGCGCCCTGCTGGTTGGCCAGCGCCTGCTGGCGCTGATGAACGCGCCCTTTGCCGTTGCCCACCGGGCCCTGTATGTGCACCTGTCGGTCGGCATCGCGCTTTTCCCCGCCCATGGCCGGGACGGCGCGGCCCTGCTGCGTGCGGCCGATGTGGCCATGCACCAGGCCAAGCAGCAGGCCGGCGCGGCCGTCGTTGCCTTTCGGCCCGGCATGTCGGCAGCGGCGGGCGGCCTGCTGGAGATCGAACAGGCCCTGGCCGCGGCCATCGAGCGCGAGGAGTTCCAGCTCGACTACCAGCCGAAATTCGAGGCCGGCACGCGCCGCCTGGCGGGCTTCGAGGCCCTGGTGCGCTGGCAGCGCCCCGGGCGCGGCCGCGTCAGCCCGGCGGACTTCATTCCCGCCGCCGAGCGCACAGGCCAGATCGTGCCGCTCGGCGCGCTGATCCTGCGCCAGGCGGCCCAGCAACTGCGTGCCTGGCAGCAGCAGGGCCTGGCCGTGATGCCGGTGGCCGTGAATGTGTCGCCGCTGCAGTTCGAGGACACCGGCTTTGCCGATTGGGTGCTGGACCTGGTGCGCGCGCATGGCTTGGCGCCGACGCTGATCGAGGTCGAGATCACCGAGACCGCCGCGATGACGCACATGGACCGTGTGCTGCCCCAGCTTGCCCGGCTGCGCGACGCCGGCGTGGGCGTGGCGTTCGACGACTTCGGCACCGGTCAGAGCTCGCTGACCCTGCTGCGCCGCCTGCCCATCACCACACTCAAACTTGATCGCAGCATGATCGACCCACTGCCCGAGCCGTCCGCCGGCGCCGTCGTGCGCGCGGCCTGCGTGCTGGCCCAGGCGCTGGGCCTGGCCATCGTGGCGGAAGGCGTCGAGACCGAGGCGCAGGCCGCCGAGGTCGAGGCCTTGGGCTGCACACATCTGCAGGGCTGGCTGTTGGCCAAGCCCCTGGCGCCCGCTGCAGCTGCGGCGCTTCTCAGCTCGCCATCAGCTCACCCATCCGGACCGAGCCTCCCGGTTGCCACGCCGGGTTGAACTGCAGGCCGCTCTTCTCGAACAGCATGACGACCGTGGAGCCGAGCAGGAAACGGCCCATCTCGTCGCCCTGGGCCAGCGTCGCTTGTCCAGGTGTGTAGTCCCACTCGCGTACCGGGCCGGCGCGGTTGATGACGCCATGCCAGACCGTGGCCATGCTGCCGACGATGGTGGCGCCGACCAGCACCAGCACCCAGCGACCCAAGGTGTCGTCATCGAACACGCAGACGACGCGCTCATTGCGCGCAAACAGCCCCGGCACGCCGCGCGCCGTCGTCGGGTTCACCGAGAACAGCTCGCCCGGCACATGCACCATGCGCACCAGCCGCCCGGCGGCCGGCATGTGGATGCGGTGGTAGTCCTTGGGGCTGAGGTAGAGGTTGGCGAACAGGCCGTCCTTGAACCGCGCCGCGAGCTGCGCGTCGCCGCCGACCAGGGCCGTCGTCGTGAAGGCCTGTCCCTTGGCCTGGAAGATCTGGTCGCCCTGGATGCGGCCCACCTGGCTGATCGAGCCGTCCACCGGGCAGATCAGCGGAGCATCGGCCAGCGGCCGCGCGCCGGGTTTCAGCGCCCGGGTGAAGAAGTCGTTGAAGGTCTTGTAGGCCGTGATGTCGGGCTCGGCCGCCTCGGCCATGTTGACGCCGTAGCGCCCGACAAAGCGGCGGATGACCGAGGTCGTCACGCCACCCAGCGGCTTGGACGCGTAATGCCCGGCCAGGCGTGTCATCGCCTGCTTGGGCATCAGGTATTGGGGCAGGACTTTGAGGCGGTCGGACATGGGAAGGGGCCGAATTGCGGTCGAGGATTCTAGGAGTCGCGCCACGGCATGACGACCCGGCGCAGCGGGGCCGCCGTCGTCGCGACCTGATCGGCGTCCAGCAGGCCGCGGCGCTTCAGGTGGCGGATGGCGGTCTGCACGGTCGACTTGGCCAGGCCGGTGCGCGTGGCGATCTCCTGCAGGCTCA
The DNA here is from genome assembly GCF_054049355.1 of Roseateles sp. P5_E11. Lineage (NCBI taxonomy): Bacteria > Pseudomonadati > Pseudomonadota > Betaproteobacteria > Burkholderiales > Sphaerotilaceae > Roseateles > Roseateles sp. P5_E11. Next base: position 30,955 of record NZ_JBFUMO010000003.1, read on the forward strand.
GCGGCACGGCTTCCGCGCGGCGTCGCTGGGCCTCGCAGGCCAGGCAGAGGTAGACGAGAAAGGCCGAGGGCCGCCGGTCATGGCCGCAGAGGTCGGCCATCAGCGTGTCGACGACATAGGCGTCGATCTGGTGGGCGATCGGTTTGTGCATAGCGATCAATGCTATAGCAGCCATCGGACGCGATCCGCCCGGGCGCTTCCAGAATGGGCGCCACGTCCAACAGCTTCGAGCCGCCACCATGATCACCCACGTCAAATTCATCGGCGTTCCCGTCGCCGACCCGGCCCGCGCGCTGGCCTTCTACCGCGACCAGCTCGGCTTCGCCGTTGCTACCGACCAGCCCATGGGCCCGGGCAAGCGCTGGATCGAGCTGCGCGTCGGCCACTCGGCCACGCGCGTCGTGCTGTTCACGCCCGAAGGCCACGAGGATCGCATCGGCACCTTCTTCAACGGCGCCATCGCCTGCGACGACGTCGAGGCGACCTGCCGGCAGCTGCAGCAGCGCGGCGTCGAGTTCGTCGCGCCGCCGACGGCCCAGCCCTGGGGGACGTTCGCCAAGTTCAAGGACTCCGAAGGCAACGTCTTCGTGCTGTCCTCCAGCTGAGGCCCCGGCAGCCGGGCGCGACAATCCGCGCCGATGCCCCTGGTCCACAGCTCCTTCTACCGTTTCACGCCGGTCGCCGACCCCACCGCCTTCGCCGCCTGGCTGCGCGAGGCCGCCGCCGGTCTGGGCGGCGTCATCCTGGTGGCCGGGGAAGGCCTGAGCGCCGCGGTGGCTGGCCCGGCCGAGGTGGTGGCAGCTTTTGAAGCGCTGCTCCAGCAGCAGCCTGGTTTCGCCGGCCTGCATTGCAAGCACAACGCCTGCGAGCGCTCGCCCTTCAGTCTGCTCAAGGTCTCCGTCAAGCGCGAGATCGTCGCCTTCGGCATTCCCGGTGTCAGCGGCGAGGACACCGGCACCCATGTCAGCCCACAGCGCTTTCGCGAACTGCTGGCCGACCCCGACACCGTCGTCCTCGACAACCGCAACGCCTTCGAGTTCAAGCTGGGGCGCTTCCGCGGCGCCATCGACCCCGGCGTGGCCCACTTCCGCGACTTCCCGGCCTATGTCGAGGCACACCGCGACGAATGGCAGGGCAAGACGGTCGCGATGTACTGCACCGGTGGCATCCGCTGCGAGAAGACAGCAGCGTGGATGCAGGCCCAGGGCCTGAAGGTCGCGCAGCTCGACGGCGGCATCCTGGGCTTCCTCGAAGCCTTTCCCGACGCCGCAGCCGATTGGCAGGGCGAGTGCTACGTCTTCGACAAGCGCATCGCCATCGATGCCGCCGGCCGCGAGACGGGCACGACGGCCGAGCAAGTCTTCAGCGACCCGGCCGACGCCTGGCGGCTGGCGCGGGCGCGGCGGCTGGATCCCGAGGACTGACGTCCGCAGCTTCAGCGCGCCGCCGCATGCACCTTGTGAGCGACGGACAGCAACCGTGAGCTCATGCGAAGGCCAGCGCGTTCCGCGCCGTCAAGCAGCACATCGAAACGCACGCGCCCGCCAACGACCAGAAACTGAATGGCGCCGGCGCGCGGCGAGGCCTCGCCGGAAGCGCCCTCGCTGACCAGCAGCAGCCCGCGCCGTGCGCTGGCCGTCTCGCCCTGAGCCAGGAATAGCAGGTGCACGGCCGGGTCGGCATCGGCCGCGCGCACGCGCCGCACCTGCACCGGCCGCGCCTGCACCGTGCGCCCCTGCAGGGTCTGGCTCAGCTCGCCGAGCATGGCTTCCGAGCCCTGCACGCCGATGACAAAGGGCGCATCGATAGCACCCAGCGCGCCGTCGGGCCAATCCACATAGGCCGTGAACTTGTAGAGGAACTCGGCCTTGATGCGCACCTCGCCGCCGGCATCGTCGGTCTGTGCATGGCTCATGCCGGCCGTCAGCAAGCCCAGCGCGAAGGCCAGCAGCGGCCTGCGCCGCGCCGGTGTCACGGGGTCCACCGCAGTTGCGCGTAGGCCTCGGGCCCGAAGACGCTGCGGCCCGGCGCAGCATTGGCCTCGGCATGGCGGCCATGCAGCAGGTTGCGGCCGCCCAGCGTCAGCGCCAGCGTGGGGGTGGCGCGCCAGCCGTAGTTGAAGTCCAGCACCGTGTAGGCGGGCACGGCCGGCTTCGGCAGCGCGGCGACATGGCGCAGCGCCACGTCCAGCTCATGGCGATCCGCCGGCTGCAGCGTGGCGCGCAGCTGCCATTGCCGCGGCGGGTCGTTGCCCAGCGCGGACGGCCCCACCGGGTCGCGGCTGCCCGGCTGCACGGCCAGATCTTGTTGCAGGGCATTGAAGCCGGCACTCCAGCGCAGCCAGGGCAGCGGCTGCCAGTGCGCCCAGGCTTCCAGGCCCCAGCTGTTGCCGGCGATCATGTTCTGCACCACGGCGTTGGGCGGCGGCTGGCCGCTGCGCAGCTTCTGCCAGTCATGCTGGTACAGCGTCAGCGCATAGCTCAGCGTGCTGCTCGGCTGGCCGCGGTGGCCCAGCTCGACCACGCGCGCGACCTCCGACACGAAGTCGGCCCCGCCCGCGATGATGAAGGGCGGCTTGGGCGGCAGGCGCAGGTCGCGGTCCAGCCGGGCCGGCGCGCGCACCGCGCGCGACAGCGAGGCCCACCACTGCCAGCGCGCCGACGGCGACCAGGCCAGGCGCAGCGACGGCAGCGTCTCCCAGCCGGTGTAGTCGTTGTGCTCGAACTTCGTGCCCGCCGTCAGCCGCCAGCCGTCCGCCAGGGTCAGCTCGTCCTGCACGAACAGGTTGTGCCATTGCTGCCGCGCGCTTTCGGGCACGAAGCCGAACACCAGCCCCGGCGCGATGTGGTCGCGCGAGCTCCGCCAGCCGCCGCCCCAGTCGATCTGGTGCGCGCCCCAGGCCAAGCTGTGCTGCGCCTCCAGGTCCAGCACCGTGAAGCGCGGGCTGTACAGGATCGTGTCCTCGCGCCGCACATGGTCGTAGTAGGCCTGCAGGCGCAGCCGCGAGCCGCCGTCCAGCCGGCCAGTCCAGCGCGCCAGCAGGTTCTGCCCCGACGTGCTGACGCCGCCGAGGTTGCGTGTGCCACTCAGGCGGTCTGCCGTATCGCCGCGGTAGACGTCGCCCTGCACGGTCAGCCCGTCCTCGCCGCTCAGCCAGTCGGCGCGCCAGCCCAGTTGCCAGCGTCGCGACTTGTCCGTCACGGCCACGCCGGCTTCGGTCTCGGTGGCATCGCGCTGCAGCAGCTTGGCGTAGGCGCGCCAGTCGCCTTGCAGCGGCAGTTTGCCGCCGAGGCGCAGCGCGGCCGAGCGCTCGTCGGTGCCGGCGTCGGCGCGCAGCAGCAGCCCCGTGTCCGCGGCCGGCCGGCGGATGATGTTGATCACCCCATTGACCGCGTTCGTGCCCCAGACGCTGCCGCCCGGGCCGCTGATGACCTCGATGCGGGCGACGTCGTCCAGCAGCACGTCCTGCTGGTCCCATTGCACACCCGAGAAATAGGGCGCGTAGACCGTGCGGCCGTCGATCAGCACCAGCAGCTTGTTGCCCACCGAGTCGTTGAAGCCCCGGGCGCTGATGGCGTACTGGTTGGCGTTGAGCCGCGCGACCTGCAGGTTGGGCGCCAGCAGCAGCGCCTCGGGCAGGCTGCGCGCGCCTGAGCGGCGTATCGCCTCGGCGCTGATCACGTACAGCGAAGCCGGCACCTGCGCCAGCTTCTCGATACGCCGCGACACCGAGCTGATTTCGATGTTGGACAGCTGCTCCAGCGACAGATCGCTCAGGTCCTGCGCCGTTGCGGGGGCGGCCAGCAGCGCCAGCAGCACGGCGCTGCCGCCGGCTCGGCGGCGGGTGGGGCGAGGCTTGTCCTCGTCAGTTGGCTGGCGCACGGATCACCTCCCTGTCGTCGGAGGTCTGAAATGACCCGGACTGGTCGCGCCAGCATAACAACGCTGTCCGCTGGATGCGGCGTCGCCGGCGCCGCTGGATAGACCCGCGGCCGGACCCCGCGGCGGAAGATTGATTCCCCCAGTTCGGAACAAAGCTTCCGGGCGGCGGCGGATGCGCCGCGCCGCAAACGCCGACAATGCCACCGCGCGCCGCTTGCGCGCACCGAAATCCCCTCATTCGATGTCTCATCTGATCGTCCACGGCGGCACGCCCCTCTCGGGCCGCATCATTCCCTCGGCGAACAAAAACGCCGTACTGCCCATCCTCTGCGCCACGCTGTTGACCAGGCAGCCGGTGCGCCTGCGCGGTGTGCCCGAGATCACCGACGTCAAGAAGATCGTCGAGGTCTTCCGCAAGCTCGGCTCGCAGGTCGAACTGGACTTCAAGACCGGCATCCTCGACGTCCACCACCGCGACACGCATTTCGACCCGGCCACCGACCGCCTGCCCGAGGAGATGCGCTCCTCCATCATGCTGGTGCCGGGCCTGATGGCCCGCTTCGGCGCCGCCCGCATCGAGGACGACGTCAAGGGCTGCACGCTGGGTGCACGCGAGATCGATCCGCACGTCGAGGTGTTCGAGCGCTTCGGCGCCCAGGTCCAGCGCCTGCCCGACGGCCTGGTGCTGCGCGTGCACCGCCCGCTGACGGCCAACCATCACTGGACCGACTACGCCTCCGTCACGACGACCGAGAACTTCGTGCTGTGCGCGGCACTGGCCGACGGCGTCTCCACGCTGACCAACGCCGCCAGCGAGCCGCATGTGCAGGAGTTCTGCAACTTCATGTCGCTGCTGGGCGCAAAGATCGAGGGCCATGGCACGTCCAAGCTGAAGATCACCGGCGTGCAGGAGCTTGGCGGCGCCGACTACACCTTCACCGAAGACTTCCACGAGATCGTCACCTTCCTGGCCCTGGGCGCCATCACCGGCGGCAACGTGCAGGTCAAAAACGGCGCGCCGGAGATGTTCCCGCTGCTGGACCGCACCTTCGCCAAGTTCGGCGTGCAGATCGTCCACGAGGACGGCTGGAGCCGCTGCGTCACGAACGGGCCGCTGAAGGTGAAGGAGCCCTTCACGCGCAACATCCTGCAGAAGGTGGAAGCCGCGCCCTGGCCCTATGTGCCGGTGGACCTGCTGCCCATCTTCGTGGCCTTGGGTGTCAAGGCCGAAGGCAGCGTGATGTTCTGGAACAAGGTCTATGACGGCGCCATGGGCTGGACCAGTGAGCTGGCCAAGTTCGGCGCCCATGCCTTCCTGAGCGATCCGCACCGCATGATCACCTTCGGCGGCAAGCCGCTGAGCCCGGCCGAGGTCGAGAGCCCCTACATCATCCGCGTCGCCATCGCGCTGCTGATGGTGGCGGCCAGCATTCCCGGCAAGAGCGTGATCAAGAACGCGACGCCGATCCGCCGCGCCCACCCCAATTTCGTCGAGCACATCGGCGAACTCGGGGCGCGCATGGAGTGGGTCGAGGGAGATTGAGTGTTGCGTGAGCTGTGTGCGGCCGCATGCCTGGTGGCTTCGGCCGCCCAAGCCGCGCCGCCCGCCGACACCATCCGCTGGGTGGCGCAGGACGTGCCGCCGCACTTCAGCTTCGTGCAGGGCCAGCCGCCGCGCAGCGCGGCCGAGCTGGGCCACGGCGAGGTGGACGGCTTCATGCGCGTGCTGCTGGCGCGCATGCCCGAGTTCCGGCATGAGTTCGTCGAGGCCAGCACCGCCCGCTATGAGGCCGAGAGCCGCCGCGGCGAGACCCTGTGCTCGACCCTGCATGTGCGCACGCCCGAGCGCCTGYAGTGGCTCTATTTCTCGCACCTCTACCCGCCGCTGATCTCGCGCGAGATCCATGTCATCGTGCCGCGCCAGCGGCTGGCCGAGCTGTCCCAGGCCCGGCCCGGGGACGGCCGCCTCGTGCTGGCCGACCTGCTCAAGCGCCATGACATGCGCCTGCTGCTGGCACGGGACCGCGCCTTCGGCGCGCAGATCGACAGCCTGCTGTCACACCAGGTCGTGCCACGGCTGGCCGTCGGCGCCCAGCTCAGCACCCAACTGCTGGACATGCTGCGCGCCGGCCGCATGGACTACACGCTGGAGTACCCCAGCGTCGTCAAGGAATACCTGGTCCGCGTCGGCGACCCCGGCGCCCTGGTGGCGCTGCCGGTGGCCGAGGGCCTGAGCACGTTGCTGGCCACGGTCTCCTGCAGCCGCACGCCGCAGGGCAGGCGGCATATCGAGGCCATCGACGCCGCGGTGCGCAAGCTCGCCCGGGAGCCCAACCGCGAGGCCTGGGTGCGTCAATGGCGCGGCAACCGTGCCGAGCCCCAGGACATGAAGCGGCTGAACGCCTACATGGACGAACGCGCCCGCGGCGGGCCGCGCATCGAATAGGCCGTGGCGAGACCGCCCAAGCCGGTCCTGCCGCTGCGCGAAGGCGTCGCGGCAAGTGCCGTGTTCTGTCCCGCCGGGCCCTGGGGCTCCATGGCCGCCTTCCTCGCCGAGCGCCTGCCGCGCGTGGTCGACTGGCCGGAACGCCTCGCGCGCGGCGACGTGGTGGACGACGCCGGCCACGCGGTCGTCGACTCGCCCTACCGTGGCGGTCGGCGCGTCTACTACTGGCGCCACCTGGACGTCGAGCCCGACATCCCGGCCGGGGAGCGCATCGTCTTCCAGGACGAGCACCTCCTTGTCGCCGACAAGCCGCATTTCCTGCCGGTGACGCCCAGCGGCATCTACGCTCGGCAGACGCTGATGGCACGTCTGCGCCACGCCACCGGCCTGGCGGACCTCAACCCCGTGCACCGGCTGGACCGCGAGACGGCGGGCCTCGTCGTCTTCAACCTCCGCCGTGACGAGCGCGACGCCTACCACCGCCTGTTCCGCGAGCGTGCCGTCGCCAAGGTCTACGACGCCATTGCGCCGCTCGGCCCCGGCCCCTGGCCGCGCGTGGTGCGGCACCGCCTGGAGGAGCCGGGGGGCGACAACTTCATGCAGATGCAGGTCGTCAACGGCGAACCCAACGCCGAGACCTGGATCGATCTCGTCGAGCTCTTGCCCGATGGGTTGGCGCGTTACGAGCTGCGTCCCCACACGGGGCTGCGTCACCAGTTGCGCGTGCAGATGAATGCCCTGGGTCTGCCGCTCGTCGGCGACCGCATCTACCCCGTGCTGCAGCCTCACGAGAACCCGCCGCGCTTTGACGCGCCGCTGCAGCTGGTGGCGCGGGCGATTGCATTCATGGACCCCGTTACAGGCCAGCCGCGGAGCTTCGAACGCGCGGCCCTCACAATCGCGCCGGAATGAACGCGCCGCCCAATCCCCAAGCCCAGGTCCAGGAACTGCGCCGCCAGCTGCAGTCCCTGCTTGACGCCGCCAAGGCCAATGAGCGCAAGCTGGACCGCTTCGACGCGCTGGAGCGCCGCCTCATCGCGGTGAGTTCGATGGAGGAGTTGGTCAACCTGCTGCTGGTCGACTGCCGCGACGACTTCGGCCTGGACGCCGCCGAGCTTTGGCTGCTGGACCCCGAGGAAGAGCTGCGCCGCGCCCTGCCGGCCCTGCCCATGATCAAGGCGCCGCGACTGCTGGACAGCCATGGCCCGCTGAAGGACCTGTTCGGCGCCGCGCGCACGGCCCGCCTCATCGGCCCGGGCCCGGACGMGGCGCTGCTCGCCAAGGCCTTCGACATGCAAGCCGGCGTGCGTTCCGCGGCCTTGCTGCCGCTGATCCGCCAGGGCCTCTTGATCGGCAGCCTGCACCTGGGCTCGCGCGACCCCGAACGCTACGACGCCGCCTCGGGCACCAAGTTCCTCGACCGCCTGTCGGCCATCGCGGCAATAGCCATCGAGAGCATGCTCAACCGCGAGCGCCTGCGCCGCGCCGGCATGACGGACGGCCTCACCGGCGTGCACAACCGCCGCTACTTCGACCACCGCAGCCTCATCGAGTTCAGCCAGGCCGTGCGCCATCGATACCCGCTGGCCTGCCTGTTCCTGGACATCGACCACTTCAAGGCCATCAACGACGGCCACGGCCATCCGGTCGGCGATGAGGTGCTGCGCCAGGTTGGCGGGCTGATCCTGCGTTCGCTGCGCACCGGCGATCTGGCGGCGCGCTACGGCGGCGAGGAGTTCATCGTGTTGCTGCCACGCACCGACCTGACGGGTGCCTGCGAGGTGGCGGAGCGCATCCGCCTGATGGTGCAGGAGGCGCCTTTCGTGACGCCCGATGGTGGCACCGTCAGCGCGACGCTGTCGGTCGGCCTGGCCATGCTGCCGGCCAGCGCCACGAGCTTCACCGACCTGCTGGCCGCGGCGGACAGGGCGCTCTACGAAGCGAAGCGGGCGGGGCGCAACCGCACGGTGACAGAGGATATTGGCGCCGCCACTGCCGCTGCATCGTGAACGATGCCGCTGCGGCTTGTTGGGCCGGGGGCCGCAAGCATCAACCGACACCAACTTCGCATGGGTCGGTTCCAAGGGTCTGGATCACAATGGCTCAGCCATGAAAACCCTGTCGCCGCTCCTCCTCGCCTTCGCCGCCGGCCTCGGCGCTGCTGCCACGGCCGAAGCCGGCCCGGCGCTGGAGCGCATCCAGGCCAGCGGCCGCATCGTGCTGGCGCATCGCGAGTCGTCCGTGCCCTTCAGCTACCTGCTGCCCGATGGCCGGCCGGTCGGCTATGCGGTGGATCTCTGCCTCAAGCTTGCCGAAGGCGTGCGCAAGAAGCTGAAGATGAGCACGCTGAACCCGCAATTCCTGCTGGTGACGCCGGCCAACCGCATCCAGATGGTGGCCGAGGGCAAGGCCGACATGGAATGCGGCTCGACGACCAACAACGCCGAGCGCCGCGAGAAGGTCGCCTTCACGGTGCCGCACTACATCACCGGTGCGCGCTACCTCGTCAGGGCTGACAGCGGCATTGCCGAGCTGGCCCAGTTCGACGGCAAGACGCTGGTCTCCACCAAAGGCACGACGCCGCTGAAGTCCATCACCCAGGCCAACAACGAGCGCGCCCTGCACATCAACATCATCGAAGCCCCCGATCACGCCAAGGCCATGGAGATGCTGGCCGCCGGCCAGGCGGATGGCTTCGTCATGGACGACGTGCTGCTCTACGGCATCGTCTCGGCGCGGCCCGATGCGGCCAAGTTCAGCGTCGTCGGCAAGTTCCTGACCATCGAGCCCCTGGCCATCGTGCTGCCCAAGAACGACCCGGAGCTCAAGGCCATCGTTGACGACGAGATGAAGCGCCTCATCACCAGCCATGAGGCGCACGCCATCTACGAGCGCTGGTTCATGAAGCCGATTCCGCCCAAGAACAAGGCGCTGAACCTGCCGATGAACTATCTGCTGAAGGACTTCTGGAAGTACCCGTCGGATCAGGTGCCCTACTGAGGGAGCGAAGCCACCTGGGTTTCTCGAGGCGTCGCGACCCCTGACAAACCCCGAGACAACAGCCTGCACAGGGCGCGCTGCGGCCGTGACAATTTGTTCCGCAGTCCGCCTCACCGATGAGCACCGATTCCCTTGCCGAACCCCTGAACCACGTCAGCACGCGCCGGCTGGGTTCGCTGCGGCTGCGGTTGACGCTCGCGGTGCCCCTGCTGACCGCTGCCATCGTCGCCGTCTTCGAGTGGAGCCTGGGGAGTTACGAGTCTCCGGCCGAGGGGCTGGCCCGCACGGCCTGGCTGGTGCTGCTGCTCAGCGCCGCCCAGCTCATCCTCATCGAGGCCCTGTTGCTGCGGCCGTTGCGCCGGTTGGCGGCCGGCTGCGAGGCCATGGAATCGGCCCCGGTGCCGCTGACGCCCGAAGCCGCTGTGCCAACGCCCGGCCTCGCCGCCGAGCTGGACCGTATCGGCCACGCCATGCTGCGCGCCCGCGGCTCGCTGTGGCAGCAGGACCAGGCCGCCCGCGAGCTCCGGCGCGAGCTGGCCCAGCAGCGTCATCTGCTGCAGGAGGCCCACAGCGCCCTGGAGGCCAACCAACGCGAGCTCGCCAGCCTCGCACGCATCGATGCGCTGACCGGCATCGCCAACCAACGCGCCTTCGACGAGGCCCTGCGCCGTGAATTCAAGCGGGCCCAGCGGCTGCGAGGCCTGTTGGCGCTGGCGGTGCTGGACCTGGACCAGTTCAAGCAGTTCAACCTCATCCATGGCACGGCCGTCGGCGATACGGCCTTGCAGCGCGTCGCGAGCCTGCTGAGCGAGCGCTTCAAGCGCGACACCGATGTCGTCGCCCGCCTGGGCGGCGAGGAGTTCGTCGCCCTGCTGCCCGGCTTCGGCATGGCCGAGGCCCAGGGCGTGCTGGAGTCATTGCGGGATGAACTGCGGGCGCTGCGCCTGCCGGATGGCCAGGGCAGTTTGACGCTGAGCGTCGGMCTGGCGGCGGCCAGCCCGGCCCATCCGTATCTGAGCGCACAAGCGCTGCTGCAGGCGGCTGACGAGGCGCTCTATATCGCCAAGCACGCCGGGCGAGACCGGCTCAGCCTCGCGGCCTGAAACCACTGGCCCCTCGYCCAGTCTGGCGGCGCTGAACGCGCGCCARCCTGGYCGGTCTTGCAGACCGCGCTGCGGCAGTGCCGCAGCTCTTCGGCAGGCACATCACGCCCACTGGGCGTAATGTGTCCGGCCTCAGCCCCCGAGGGGACGGCGATGCTTGCGGCTTCGAGCCGCAAGCACATCGCCAAACGGGCCGGCTTGGGAGCGGCCCGGCGCTCGGCCCGGACGCTTCAGCGACCGTGTTCTTGAGCAGCCAGCAGTTGCTCGTTGACGCGGCGGGCCGCGCGCAACACGAGGGTCTCGTCCAGCTGCGCCTGGGGTGCGATCTGACTGGCAATCTCATCGAGCTGGTCCGGATGGCCGAGCAGGGCCCAGGCGACCGTCGAGATGGCGGCGACGCTGCGCCGGGCCAGGCTTTCCGGCATGGTCAGCGAGGCCTGGATCTCGACGTGATAGCGCACGCTGGCCACAGCCGCCGGGGCCAGGCCCCAGCTCTCGCAAAGGGCCGCACCCAGTGCGTCATGGCTGACGCCAAAAGCCGTCCTCTCCAGCTCCACCAGTTCGGCATCGCGGGGGGCGGCGCGCAGCATGGCCGGGTAGTGCGTCGGCGCATGACGATAGAGCACCGCCTTGCCGCATTCCTCGAACAGGCCGGCCGAGTGGGCGGCCCAGGGGTCGACGCCCAGCATCTGGCCCATGCGGCCCATCAGAAGGCCACGCTGCGAGGCGCGCGACCAGACTTGCTCCAGCTCGGCTGCGGCTGGGAAGGCGGCGCGCAGACCCATCTCGAAGGTGATGGCCGCGACCTCGCGCATACCCAGGTAGGTCAGCGCCTGGTGCACGGTCTGCACCCGGCCGCGCAGGCCGTACAGCGAGGAGTTGACCGCCTTCATGACGGCGGCCGCCAGGGCCATGTCGGTCTCGACCAGGGAGGACATGGCCTGCAGGTCGATGTCCTCGGCTGCCATCAGCAGCGAGAGCTTGACCAGGACCTCGGGCTGGGTCGGGATCTCGATGTCCAGATTGCGCAGTTGAGGATCGACGGGCATGGTGAATAAGGGCGCTAGGGAATGCTTGATGGTAGATCAGCGGAAGAAGGCGTCCCAGGCTGTTTTGAGGATGAGAGCGCCGACGACGATGACAAAGACGCCGCGCACGAAGCCGGCGCCATGTTTCAGGGCCAGCCGGGTGCCGAGCAGGCTGCCCGCCACGTTGGTTACCGCCATCACCGCCGCGACCTGCCACCAGATGTGGCCCTTGCTGACGAACAGGGCGATCGCGAACGCATTCGTCAGCAGGTTCATCAGCTTGGCCGTCGCCGAGGCGTGCAGGAAGTCGTAACCCAGCAGCCGCACGAACAGGAAGACGAAGAAGCTGCCCGTGCCGGGGCCGAAGAAACCGTCGTAGAAGCCCACGGCCAGCGCGATACCGCCGGCCACCAGCACCTCGGCTCGGCCCGCAAAACGCGGCTTGTGCTCGCGGCCGAGGTCCTTCTTGGCCAGGGTGTAGATCAGCACCGCCAGCAGCACCAGCGGCAAGGCCTTGCGCAGGCCGTCGGCGCTGACGAGGGTCAGGACCCAGGCGCCGGCGAAGCTGCCCACGCCGGCAAGCACCGCCGCCGGCATCAGGCGCTTCCAGGGCAGGTCGACCCGCTTCACATATTGCAGCGTCGCCCAGCCGGTGCCCCACACGGACGCGCCCTTGTTCGTGCCCAGCAGCGTGGCTGGCGCAGCATTTGGGAAGGTGCTGAACAGCGCCGGTACCAGCACCAGGCCGCCGCCGCCGGCTACTGCGTCAATGAAGCCTGCGAGCAGGGAGGCGAGGGCGACGGTCAGAAGTTCCAGCATGTCTTCGGTTCTATCACTGAGCGCAACGTGGCCGTCGTGTCTTGATCGGGCCGAGCGCTGGGCCGCTCCCGAGCCGGCCCGTCTGGCGATGCTGACCGGGCTCGATGCCCGGTCAATCGCCATCCCCCCGGAGCCTTCGGCCCCACAAAGAAAACGGCCACCAAGGGGTGCCTTGGTGGCCGGTGGATTGTCTTCGGGGTTACGAAGCAACCATGTGCGCTTGGCGCTTGTCTTGTCTCCTCACAACCCGCCCGGCGGTCCTGAACCAGAGCCCGGAACCGCGTCGAGTGCTGAAAATGTATTGCCCCGCCACGGTGCACGACACTGGGGTAAGCCCGGGTTCTCTGGCCGCGAAAGGTGCGGGCAGGCACCAAAATTGTGCGCAACTAACGGTCGACCTGCGCTGCAAGAATGGCCCCCATGAGCTCTTTGAACCGCTTGCTGCCGCCGTTGTTGATGACCTTGCTGAGTGCCTGCGGCGGCGGAGGCGGCGGCACGGGAGGGGACGGCGGCGGGGGTGGTGGCATGGGGCAGACCTTGACGCTGGCCCTGCCCGCCAACGGCCTGTCGCCCGCCGACCTGGCCGTCATCGTGGCCGAGGGTGATGTCCTCAGCGAGGCCGTCGGCGCCGCCTATCTGGCAGCGCGTGGCGTGCCGGCGGCGAATCTGATCCGCGTAAGGGTTAATACAGCCCAGGACGCGATTTCCGCGGCCGACTTTGCGTTGTTGAAATCCGACATCGATGCCAGATTGCCGGCCRGCATCCAGGCCACGCTGCTGACCTGGGCTGCCCCCAGCCGGGTCACTGGCGCCTGCAGCATGGGCATCACCAGCGCGATGGCTTTCGGTTTTGACACGCGCTACTGCAACCCCAGCCCATTGACCGAGGCCTGCGCGAACACGGCCGCCTCGCCGCTCTACGACAGCGAGGCGCGCCGGCCGCAAGCCGAATTGCAGATGCGCCCCTCCATGCTGCTGGGTGCACGCACGCTGGCGGCCGCCCAGGCGCTGATCAACCGCGGCGTTGCGGCCGATGGCAGCCGGCCAGCCGGCGAGGGCTGGCTGGTGCGCACGACGGACGACGACCGCAGCGCGCGCTGGAACGATTTCGCCGGCCTGCCGGCGGCCTGGAGCGGCGCCCTGGCGCTGAACTATGTCGACAACAGTGCCGGCCCGGCCAGCGCCAATGCGCTGTCCAGCAAGAGCGGCATGCTGTTCTACCTGACGGGGTTGAGCAGCGTCGCCAATCTGTCGTCGCTGCAATTCCGCGCCGGTGCCCTGGCCGACACGCTGACCTCAACGGGCGGCGTGCTGCCCTCGGGCGGCGGCCAGATGCCCATCACGGCCTGGCTGGACGCGGGTGCAACCGCCAGCTACGGCACGGTGGAGGAGCCCTGCAACCTGCAGCAGAAGTTCTCGCGCGCCTCGGTCCTCATCGACCAGTACTGGCGCGGCGCAACGGCCATCGAGGCCTACTGGAAGGCGGTGCAGTGGCCGGGGCAGGGGTTGTTCGTCGGCGAACCGCTGGCCCAGCCCTTCCGCGATACGCCCAGTTTTGCCATCGTCGCCGGCGAATACCAGATCAAAACACGAAGCCTGCGGCCGGGCAGTCGCTACAGCCTGCAATACCTGCAGGGCTCAACCTGGACGACGCTGGCCAGCTTCACCGGCGTACGGGGCCAGACCCTGGACGGCCGCGCACCGCTGCCGCCGACCGCGGCGACACGCATCCGCTGGCAAGGCCCCTGCACGGACAACGCCGGCAATACCTGTACGCTGGCCCAGTCCTCGTGAGCGGCCCCTGAGAATGCGGGTCGGTCAAATCCCGATTGCCCTGCGGCGCCCGCCGTTGAACAGTCGCCCTCCCGCTGTACCCTGCCCGACCATGTCCCGCCCCTTTTCTGCCCGCCCGCGCGGCTTCACCCTGCTTGAACTGCTGGTTGTCATGGTCATCATCGGCCTGCTGGCCGGTTATGTCGGCCCGAAGTTCTTCGGCCAGATCGGCAAGAGCGAGGTCAAGGCGACCCGCGCCCAGATCGACGCGCTGACCAAATCGCTGGACCAGTACCGCCTGGATGTCGGCCGCTACCCCAGCACCGATCAGGGCCTGGCCGTGCTGGTCACCCGGCCGGCCGACGAGCCCAAGTGGGCCGGCCCCTACCTGTCCAAGGCCGTGCCCAAGGACCCCTGGGGCAACGAATACCAATACCGCAGCCCCGGCGAGCATGGCGAATACGACCTGCTGAGCTTCGGCAAGGACGGCCGCCCCGGCGGCGAGGGTGAGGACGCCGATCTGACGTCCTGGTGATGCCCCAATTCCAAACCCGCGTGCTGCGCGCCGGTGCCGTCAGCACCGAGCGCGTGGAGGCTCCCGACCGCGCCGCCGTGGCCGCTGTGCTCGGCGTATCGCCCCAGCATGTGCTGGAGGTGCGCGAGGTGGCCGCCGCCAGCGAAGTTGCGAAGCCTTGGCGCCGTAACGCCAAATTCCCCCTGCAGCTCTTCAGCCAGGAACTGGCCGTGCTGCTGGACGCCGGCATCGCCCTGCTGGAAGCGCTGAGCACGCTGCGCGAGAAGGAAGGCCAGCCCGGCGTGCGCGCGGCGCTCGACGCCGTCACCACCCAGATCGAGCAGGGCCAGCCGCTGTCGGTCGCGCTGCGCCAGCAGCCGCAGGCCTTTGATGAGCTGATCTGCGCCATCGTCGCGGCCAACGAGAAGACCGGCCAGCTGTCGACCGCGCTGGCCCAGCATGCACGCTACCTGGCCTGGGTGGATGCGCTGCGCTCGCGCCTCGTCGCGGCCCTGGTCTATCCGCTGATGCTGCTCGGTGTCGGCTCCCTCGTCATTCTTTTCCTGCTGCTCTACGTGCTGCCGCGCTTTGCCGGCATCCTGGAGCAGACCAGCGCCGACCTGCCGTGGGCTTCGCGTGTGCTGATCGAGTTCGGCCAGACGGCCGGCGCGCATCCCGGCCTCGTCATCGGCGGGATCGCAGCCGTGGGCTTTGCGATCTTCACGCTGCTGCGCCAGCCCATCGTGCGCCAGCGCGCCCAGGCCGCGCTGTGGACGCTGCCCGGCCTGGGCCCGCGGCTGCGCGTGCTGGCGCTGGCACGGCTGTATCGGTCGCTGGCCATGCTGCTGGCCTCGGGCGTGCCGGCGCTGGCGGCGCTGCGCATCGTGGTCGACGTGGTCGCGGCACCCTGGCGCGCTGCCGTGCAGGCTGCAGCGGCGCAGATCGAGCGCGGCGAGCGGCTGTCGGCCGCCTTTGACTCGCAGGACCTGGCCACGCCGGTGGCCCGACGCATGCTGCGCGTGGGTGAGCGCAGCGGCGAGGTGGCGGCCATGCTGGAGCGCGCCGCCGCCTTCCACGACGAAGAGGCAGCGCGGCTGACCGACCTGCTGTCCCGCCTCGTCAACCCGGCGCTGATGCTGATCATGGGCGTGCTGATCGGCGGGATCATCGTGCTGATGTACTTGCCGATCTTCCAGCTGGTGGAGCAGGTCCAATGACGACTTCACTGGCGGATTGGCTGCCGGCCGAGCAAGGCCCCTGGCACCTGGACTTCGAGCAGTGGCCGCAAGCCCAGGCCCAGCGCTGGCGTGCCGTGCTGGCCGTGGGCGCCGACGACAGGCGCGTGCTGCTTGCCGAGCGCGATGAGGACGCGATGCTGCTGCAGAGCGTCGAGTCGCGGCTGAATGCGCCGGTGGGTTGGCAGCGTGCGTCGACCGAAGCGGTGACCCATTTCCTGGGCGCCGGCGAGGCCGACTTCCGCGCRCTGTCTGACGTCGAGGATGCGCTGACCACCATTGAAGACCACACCGAGGAGCTGTCGGCGCTGGCGCTGAGCGAGCAGGCCAGCCCCGTCGTGCGCCTGCTCAACGCCACCATCTACGACGCGCTGCAGGACACGGCGTCGGACATCCACATCGAATGCACGGCCCGCGGCGCGATGATCCGCTTCCGTGTTGATGGCGTCATGGCCGTGGTGCGCCAGGTCGAGAGCCCGCAGGTGGCCGAGCAGCTGGTGTCGCGCCTCAAGGTCATGGCCGAACTCGACATCGGCGAGCGCCGCCTGCCGCAGGACGGTCGCTTCAAATTGCGCGTGCAGGGCCGCGAGATCGACTTCCGCCTGAGCATCATGCCCAGCGTGTTCGGCGAGGACGCCGTCATCCGCATCCTGGACCGCGCCGCCATCGCCCGCGCCGGCGCGCTGACGCTCGATTCGCTGGGCTTTGGCGACGACGAGCGCGCCGCCATCCGCCACCAGGCCCGCCAGCCCCACGGCATGCTGCTGGTGACCGGCCCCACCGGCTCCGGCAAGACGACGACGCTGTATGCGACGCTGGCCGAGATCCACACCGGCGCCGACAAGATCATCACGATTGAAGACCCGGTCGAGTACCAGCTCAGCGGCGTGGTGCAGATCCCGGTCAACGAGAAGAAGGGCCTGACCTTCTCGCGCGGCCTGCGCTCCATCCTGCGCCACGACCCCGACCGCGTCATGGTCGGCGAGATCCGTGACGCCGAGACGGCGCAGATCGCCGTGCAGGCCGCGCTGACGGGCCATCTGGTGTTCAGTACCGTGCATGCGAACAACGCGTTTGATGTCATCGGCCGCTTCATGCACATGGGGCTGGATCTCTACAACGTGGTCTCGGCGCTGAACGCCGTGCTGGCCCAGCGGCTCGTTCGCCTGACGTGCAAGCATTGCGCCCGGCCGTTCACGCCCGATGCCGCGACCCTGACAAGACATGGCGTCATCAACGGCAACTTCCTGAAGGGCGAGGGCTGCGGCCACTGCCGCGGCACCGGCTACAAAGGCCGGCGCGCGGTGGCTGAGTTGCTCAAGCTCGACGACGGCCTGCGCGACCTGATTGCCGCGCGCGCGCCGATGTCCGAGATCAAGGCGGCCGCCAAGGCCCGCGGCATGAAGTCGCTGCGCGAGATGGCGCTGGCGGCGGTCTGCCGCGGCGACACCACTTTCGAGGAGCTGGAACGTGTCACCCTCGATGAGTGAGCGCCTGCGCCGGCAAATCGCCGCACGCCTGGCCAAGCCGCGGCGGCTCTTCGTCACGCCCGGCGGGGACGAGTTCGCGGCCTGGTGCCGCGATCTGCCGGGCACGGCCGTGGAGGTGGTCGTCAGCGCGCGTGCCCTGCACGAGCTGGTCACCGAGCCGGGCTTGCCGCTGGCCGATCTGGACGCCGTGCAGGCCTATGCCCAGCAGCAGTTCGCCCATTACTTCGGCAGCGCTGCGCAACGCTTTGCGAT